>CAJOPE010000053.1 GCA_905236815.1 uncultured Prevotella sp.
GAAATGTTAATAGATTGTCAATCAGTATATTGCAATGTTTGATTATTCGCGAAAGCCGGTAAAATGGCAAGTGGGAAACTTTAGTTGGATAATTCATAGAAGGATCATCTTACCATACTTACTTCTTCTCCGCTTGCTAGGGAGATTGGGAGAGGGTATGCAACAAAATTGAGTGGCAAAGCTATTATTAGTTAGCAAATAAACCTTGTTTGTGGCATACCCTCTTTTTGATCTCCCCCACAAGTGGGGGAGAAAATGCTGGAAATAAAGACTTTTAAATGCTCCAGGTTAGGTAGTTTTTATTGATTTAAAATAAAAAAATCCTCTTTCACCACATATCAAGCAAATTGATAAGTGGTGAAAGAGGATTTCTATCCGATTCTTCTATCGATTATTTCTTACTGAAGATCTCCTTAAGTTTTGCCTGGAGTTCCTCACCTCTCAAGTCAGAGGCAATGATCTTTCCATTAGGATCGAGGAGAATGTTAGAAGGAATGCTGTTTACGCCATATACATCATGAGCCTGAGTTTGCCAACCTTTAAGATCGCTCATTTGAGGCCATTTCATACCAAGGTCCTTTACACCTTTTTCCCAAGCATCCTGCTTACTGTCGAAGCTGACACCTACTACCTCAAAGCCGTAAGCCTTGTGATAACGATCGTAGGCATCCTTTACGTTTGGCATCTCCTGTCGGCATGGTCCACACCAGCTTGCCCAGAAGTCAACCAAGGTATAGTGACCTTTCACGAACTGTGAGAGTTTTACCGATTTTCCCTTTAAGTCCTTGCCGGATAGGTCGGTATATTGAATGCCAGGACGACGTTTCGCCAAACTTTCACGCATCTTCTTCACCTTGTCCATCAATGGATGATTGGCAAAGGCATTTGATGGATCGAGCAATGCGTTCAGTTCGTCATAGCTGTAACCATAGATATTGTCAACAATGAAGTAAGCTGGAGTAACATCGTTCTTGTGATCCTTGGTGTAGCCATTAATCTCCTTGAGCAATTCAGCATCTAACTCATCAATCTGATCCTCAAGAGTCTTTCGCTTGGTAACAGCTTCAACCGTCTGAACGCCTTTCAAGGCGCGCCATTCCTTAATGAGATTCTCCTGCTTTTCCTCAATTTTAGTAACTTTCTTTTGAAAATCCACAAACTGAACGTTCAGCGCAGAGCCTTGGATATTCTTTTCACCCTTGAAGACAACTGGAGTGCGATCGTTCACAACAGTTGTCATATTATGAGTGTTAGGAGAGGCGATAGTGATGAAAGTATTGAGAGGCTGCTTTCCTGAGAAAGAAAAGTTGCCATCCTTTGTTTCAATAGCTTGCATACCTGCTCTATTAAAAGCAGCAACAAGTGTGTCGGTTTTTAAAGTGCCCGAAATCTGAAAATCCACATCCTGTGCTTTCGCTCCAAGTGTGAGAATTGCCAGAAGAGCAATGCTAATAATTTTCTTCATAAATTCGTTTAATATAAAATCTTTCTTGTTTATACTTGCAAAAATAGAAATAAATTCCGAATAAATTGCCTGTTTCATAAAAATTAAGTATCTTTGCAGCCCAAATTCAAAACTATCTTGTTGGCTTTCAGCCGGAAAGATGGGATAGGTATTAAACAGGGGTGCTTGAATACCCCCTTTAACAAAACAAGAAAATGGAAACAAAACATCAGTCGGTGAGTGTGCTGTTCATGCTTTTCAGCATTCTCTTCTGCGTTTGCCTCATCTCGGCAAATCTTCTCGAAACAAAGCAGTTCGAAATAGGTCCAATCAGTCTTACGGGTGGTTTGATCGTTTTCCCAGTAAGTTATATTATTAATGATTGTGTATGCGAGGTATGGGGCTATCGCAAGACCCGCCTTCTGATATGGACAGGTTTTGCCATGAATTTCTTCTTTGTGGCAGTGGGCGCACTTTGCGATGCAATTCCAGGAGCTTCCTATTGGCATAACGAAGAGGGATTTCATTCCATTTTCGGATTGGCGCCCCGCATTGCAGCAGCTTCTTTCGTGGCTTTTATTGTAGGAAGTTTTGCCAATGCCTATGTGATGAGCCGTATGAAACTCCACGATGGCGCCAAGCATTTCTCGGCTCGTGCAATCTTGAGTACGGTGGCTGGAGAGAGTTGCGACAGTATCATCTTTTTCCCATTGGCTTTGGGTGGAGTAGTTCCATTGGAGGCTCTACCTGGAATGATGGTGGGACAGGTGATTCTGAAAACCGTTTATGAGATTATCGCTCTGCCAATTACCATCCGCGTGGTGAAGATGCTGAAGCAGCATGAGGGCGAGGTATATGATGAAGATGTTGATTACAATATATTAAAGGTATTTAATCTGTAAGATATGGAAGAAAAAGATAAAAATCTGCTCAATGGAGCAGAGGCAGCAAGAGCAGATGAAGGACTGAAGGCCCTTGGCTCAAAGACAAAATACAGCATGGACTATGCTCCTGAAGTGCTCGAGACTTTCGTGAACAAGCATCAGGGAAACGACTACTGGGTACAATTCAACTGTCCTGAGTTCACTTCTCTTTGCCCAATCACTGGTCAGCCAGACTTTGCCGAGATTCGCATCACCTATATTCCAGATGTGAAGATGGTAGAAAGCAAGAGTTTGAAACTCTATCTCTTTAGTTTCCGCAATCATGGCGATTTTCACGAGGATTGTGTGAATATTATCATGAAGGACCTAGTGAAATTGATGGATCCTAAATATATAGAGGTGACAGGATTTTTCACACCTAGAGGTGGTATCAGCATTTATCCTTATGCTAACTATGGCAAGCCTGGAACAAAGTATGAGAAATTAGCAGAAACCCGTTTCATTCATCATGGATTGAACGAAAAGTAATCATCGGATATTCCTTTTCTTTAAACGGATAGGGTAAAAAAAGAGGGTGTACCTTCGGCAATTTATAAAGTCTAATTCAGAAATCAGAATTAGCAAATTGCGTAGGGTAAACCCTCTTTTTTTGTTCTCCCCCAAAAGAGAGGGAGAATAATGAAATGTATTATTGTTTCAGATTTTCCTGAGCCTTCTCAGCCTGCTTTTTAGCAGCGGCATTTGCTTTGGCATTTGCTGTGTGAGAATTTGCCTGGCGCTTGAAACTGATAAGGTTTCCTTTAACTCTCAGAACAAGTGAGTCGTCTCGCATATATACCAAGTCGCAAGTATCAGGCTTTGCTTTTGGATTCTTATCCAGCATACCTTCTTTGTTACGAATACCTTTAGCGAGAAGAATGTGACCATTGTATGCGTGCCACTCCCTGAAAGTAGGAACAGGAGGATATTCTACCGGACTATCATCATCAATATTGCTGGCACCAAAGACGTTACCAACCGGTAAAACCTCGCTTTGGCGTTTCAGAGTGAAACCATACTGGCGAGGAATCATATAAGTGTCGACAATAGAGTCTGGCATATTGGCAATAATACGATCCTGCTGAGCCTTACTCAAATGAGAAACATCACGAAGATGAGGCATCACACGGTAGGTCCATGTACCCTTGATCTCATCAAGATCGACCACCAGTCGGGCTACTCTTGATTTTTTAGATTCAGTAATGATACCTACCCAATGGCCAGTAGTTGGAGTTCCGAAAATCATACCATTCTTGCGGGCATTGATGATATTAAAGGAAATAGGATTGCCACCCGCATTAGGAAGCAGGACAATAACAGAGTCGGAACCGCCAGGGCAGGTGAGACCATAAATTGTACTGTCGCCAGGTGCATTCTTTGAATGGCTGATAGGCATATTGTCGGACAATGATTGAGGAGCAGGTCGTTTTCCGCATCCCGCAGCCATTATAGCAACGGCTGCAAACAGTAATATCGTCTTGATTTTCATCGTTTCTTGGAATTTGTGCACAACTATCTTAATTTGTGCACAAAGATAATGCAATAATTGCAAAAAATCATCTTAATGCTCGGATATTTCGATTTTTTTATCTAATTTTGCAAGTCGACTGAGTAAATTGTTGGTCGTAAGTTTTAAAATCAAACTTTATTTGGGTAAAAGAATTCAATTTGAAAAAAAAATAAATTAAAATATTTAATGGGAAAGAAAATTCAGTTCAGTCTCGTTTACCGAGATATGTGGCAGAGTTCTGGTAAGTTCCAGCCACTCAAGGAGCAGTTGGCACGTATTGCGCCAGTAATCATCGAGATGGGTTGTTTTGCCCGCGTAGAGACCAATGGTGGTGCTTTCGAGCAGGTAAACCTCTTGGCAGGTGAGAATCCAAACGAAGCAGTTCGTGCATTCTGTAAGCCTTTCAATGAAGCTGGAATCAAGACCCACATGTTGGACCGTGGCTTGAACGCTCTCCGCATGTATCCTGTTCCTGATGATGTTCGTGCTTTGATGTACAAGGTAAAGCATGCTCAGGGTACAGATATCACTCGTATCTTCGATGGTTTGAACGATGTTCGCAACATCATCCCATCTATCAAGTGGGCTAAGGAAGCTGGCATGACTGCACAGGGTACTCTCTGTATCACCACTTCTCCTATCCACACACTTGAATATTATTCTAATATCGCTGATCAGCTCATCGAGGCAGGTGCTGAGGAAATCTGCTTGAAGGATATGGCTGGTATTGGTCAGCCTGCTCTTCTTGGTCAGCTCACCAAGGCTATCAAGGATAAGCACCCAGAGATCATCATCGAATATCATGGTCACTCAGGTCCAGGTCTTTCTATGGCTTCTATCCTCGAGGTATGTAAGAACGGTGCTGATGTAATCGATACAGCTATCGAGCCATTGTCTTGGGGTAAGGTTCATCCAGACGTAATCTCTGTTCAGAGCATGCTGAAGAATGCAGGCTTCGATGTTCCTGAGATCAATATGGATGCTTATATGAAGGCTCGTGCTCTCACTCAGGAGTTCATCGACGAGTGGTTGGGCTACTTCATCAACCCAGGCAACAAGTTGATGTCTTCTTTGCTTCTCACTTGCGGTCTCCCTGGCGGTATGATGGGTTCTATGATGGCCGACCTCACAGGTATGCGCACTACTATTAATAATGTACGCAAGAAGAACGGTAAGGAAGAACTTTCAATGGATGCTCTCCTCGTGAAACTCTTCGAAGAGGTTGCTTATGTATGGCCTCGCGTAGGTTATCCTCCATTGGTAACTCCATTCTCACAATATGTTAAGAACATCGCACTCTTCAACCTCCTCACATTGGAGCAGGGCAAGGGCCGCTATGTAATGATGGACGACTCAGTATGGGGTATGATCCTCGGTAAGAGTGGTAAGGTTCCTGGCGAGATCGCTCAGGAAATCAAGGACCTCGCTGCTCAGAAGGGCTTTGAGTTCACAGATGTTGACCCACATACCTTGTTGCCAAACGCACTCGACGACTTCAAGAAGGAGATGGACGAGAACGGTTGGGACTACGGACAGGACAACGAGGAACTTTGGGAACTTGCTATGCACCCAGAGCAGTATCGCAACTATAAGAGTGGTCAGGCAAAGAAGAACTTCCTCGCCGATCTTCAGAAGGCAAAGGATGCTAAGCTCGGCGCTAAGGTAAGCATCGAGGAGGCTACAGCCTTCAAGCACGCTAAGGCAGATGCTATCGTATCTCCAGTTAAGGGTCAGCTCTTCTGGGAATTCCAGGGTGATGGCGAGGCTGCACCAGCATTAGAGCCATATATCGGTAAGGAATACAAGGAAGGTGATGACTTCTGCGTGATCCAGGCTACATGGGGCGAGTTCGTAACTGTACCTGCTGCCCTTGGCGGTAAGTTGGTGGAAATCAACATCAAGCAGGGTCAGAAGGTGAATAAGGGCGACGTTATCGCTTATATTCAGAGAAACGAGGAATAATCCTGTTCCTCCTAAAGGGAGGAAATGTAGATATGAATTATAACGATATTATCTCAAAATATTATCCCGAAGCAAACAAGCTTCGGGATATTTTGATTATTCATAGCACGATGGTAACAAAGCGTGCTTTGAAAATTTGTGATGCCCATCCTGAACTGAAGATGGACCGCCAGTTTATCGAGGAGGCCGCTATGCTTCACGATATAGGCATCTGCAGGTGTGATGCTGCAGGTATTGAATGCTTTGGAACAGAGCCCTATATCTGTCATGGAAGAATAGGAGCAGAGATGCTTCGCTCGGAAGGATTTCCTCGCCATGCCAGAGTGTGTGAGCGCCATACAGGCGCAGGCTTGACAAAGGAACAAATTGTTTCCCAGAATCTGCCATTGCCTCATGAGGATTTTCTTCCTGAAACCTTGGAGGAGCAGGTTATTTGCTATGCGGATAAATTCTATTCAAAGACACATCCCGAGCAGGAGAAATCGTATGAACGAGCAGAAGCAAGTCTGGCTAAGTTTGGCGAAGAGGGCTTGAATCGCTTTAGGGAATGGAAAAAACTCTTCGAATAAGTTAAAAAAGAGTTCGAAAAGATAAAATCATGAATCAAGTAACTTGTATGATTAATCTTTTTTGTAACTTTGCACCTTAAATGAGAAGAAAGTCGGTTATAGCTTTTTTAATGTTTGCCTTCATGTTCGTGATGGCCAGCCCTGTCGTGCCTCTTTTTGACAAGAAGCCTGGAAAGAATGCTGTTCCTCAGGATAGCACTGCTGTAACGGATACACTTGGGATGGATTCACTTCAGAAGGCCATCTATAAGCATAACAAAATTGTTGATGACTCTATTCGTCTCGATTCACTTAACCGCAAGAAAGCGGGTGGAGTGGAATCGCCTGTAAACTATGAGGCTCAGGACTCCTTGGTTTATGATGCTTCTCATAAAACGGCTTATCTCTATGGTAATTCGAATGTGAAGTACCAGTCGTATGACCTTACCAGTGACAAGATTGACTTGAATCTTAATAATAGTTTGGTTCACGCAACGGGTACTTTGGATTCTACTGATGAGAAAGGTATCAAGGGTAAGCCTCTTTTCAAGATGGGTTCTGATCAGTATGAAACTGATACCATCGCCTTCAACTTCAAGTCGAAGAAGGCTCTTATTAATAATGTATATACAGAACAGCAGGATGGATTCCTGAGTGGTGAGCGCTCAAAGCGTGATTCCTCGGGAGTAATCTATTTGCAGCATGGACGTTATACCACCTGTGATGAGGAACATCCTGATTTCTATATCGCCTTGTCAAGAGCCAAGGTTCGTCCTGGCAAGGATGTGGTCTTTGGTCCTGCCTATTTGGTGGTGGCCGATGTGCCTATGCCTTTTGCTATACCTTATGGTTTCTTCCCATTCACAAAGAGTTATTCTTCAGGTTTCATCATGCCAACTTATGGTGATGAGAATGACCGAGGTTTCTATCTTCGTGATGGTGGTTACTATTTTGCTATTAACGATAAGTGGGATTTGAAATTGCTTGGTGAGGTTTATACCAAGGGTTCATGGGGTGCAAGTGTTGCATCCAACTACCGAAAGCGTTATAAGTATAGTGGTAACTTCTATTTCAGCTACCAGGATACTCGTTCTGGTGAGAAGGGAATGCCAGACTATAGCCGACAGGAGAGTTTCAAGATTCAGTGGAGTCATCGACAGGATTCTAAGGCAAATCCATTCAGTAGTCTTTCGGCTAGTGTCAACTTTGCGACTTCAAGCTACGAACGCAATAACCTGACTAGTATTTATAATCCTCAGTCACTCTCACAGACTACCCGTACTTCTTCTGTTAGCTGGAGTATAGGATTCTCTAGTATTGGTATGACCTTGAGCTCAACAGCCAATCTCTCACAGAGTATGAAGGATTCAAGCTTGTCAATGACATTGCCTGACTTGAATATCAGTATCGCCCGTTTCTATCCTTTCCGCAGAAAGCATCAAGTTGGTAAGGAAAAATGGTATGAGAAGATCGCCATGAGCTATACGGGTCAGTTGAGCAATTCCATTTCTACAAAAGAAGATAAGTTCTTTAAGTCCAATCTAGGAAAGGACTGGAAGAATTCATTCCAGCATAACATTCCTGTTAGCGCTAGCTTCACTATCTTTGATTACTTGAATGTGAATCCTTCTTTCAATTTCACCGACCGTATGTATACTAAGAAATATACAAAAAGTTGGGATGAGGAAAATCAGGTGGAGAGAGTGGATACAGCAGCAAATGGCATTTACAATGTCTATAACTGGTCGGTAGGTGTAGGTCTGTCAACCAAGCTCTTTGGTATGTATACTGCCAATCCTAAGATTTTCAAGAAGAATTTCTGGCAGATCCGCCATGTTGTTACTCCTACCGTGAATTTCAGCTATGCACCAGGATTCGGTGGTTCTCAGTATGGTTATTGGGATGTTTATCAGAAGACAGATGCCAATGGTAATGTTTCAATGGTACAGTATCAGACCTATGATCAGGTGCCAGGAAGAAATATGAATGGAAGTGTGTCTTTCGATGTTAGCAATAACCTTGAGATGAAGATAAAGAGTGATGATGACTCTACTGGTTTCAAGAAGATCAGTCTTATCGATGAACTGGGCGCAAGCATGAGCTATAATATGGCTGCAAAGACTCGTCCTTTGAGCGACTTGAGTATGCGTCTTCGTCTGAAATGGTGGAAGAACTATACTTTCAGCTTAAATGCTGTCTTCGCAACTTATGCCTATGAGTTGGATGGTAATAATAAGCCATATATAGGTACACATACCGAATATAGCAAGGGCCGTTTTGGCCGTTTCCAGGGTATGAGCCAGAATATCAGCTACACTCTTACTCCTGATAAGTTGAGAAAACTCTTCGGAGGTGGAAGTAGCAAGGAAGGCGATGATGCCCGCTTGGATAAAGACGATGAGGATGATGTAGATACCGACCGTGAGTCTAATATGGACCAGGATATGGAACGTGGAAAGCATAATGCTAAGCGTGGAAACAAAGCCGCAACCGATGAGGATGGCTATATGAGTTTCTCAATGCCTTGGTCACTTACTTTTGGTTATGGTGTTACAATGCGCGAGAATACAGGTGGCAAGTTCAACGAGAACACAATGCGCTATCCTTATAAGTTCACCCAGACACTGAATGTTAGTGGAAACGTTAGAATCAGTGATGGATGGAACATCAACTTCTCTTCTGGTTACGATTTTGATAACCATAAGATGAGTATGACCACAGCCAGTTTGCAACGTGACCTTCACTGCTTCAGCATGAGCTGTAATGTAGTGATAGCCCCTTATACAAGCTATAATTTTAGCTTCCGCTGTAATGCAGCTACTCTTACCGATGCCCTTAAGTATGATAAGAGAAGTGGATATTCTAATGCCGTACAGTGGTATTAATCAGACTAATTTTATTGGAGAAATAAAAAGGGCGGAGTGCTAAGCTACTCCGCCCCGATTATGAAATGAAGGCCCCCTCCAGCCACAAATAGAGAGTTTGGTATGGCCAACATCTCTCCTGACCTAAAAAATTATATCGATGTAATTCTTAGAATTAAAATATTCTCGATTGATTGTGGCTTTACATCTAGTGCAAAATTACTAAAATAAAAGGTACAAACTTCACGTTTTAACCTCCTTTAACTTGAAAATTTTTTAAAGGGGGTTAAAGCGTTTAGTTTTACAATTTTTGCCTTGTTTAAAGAGTTTTCTTAACGATTCTTCCTCTCCAACCAGCCAAATAATGTCGCCAGCAGCGAATTCATGGGAAGGATCTATGATGGTAAGCTTTTCCTGACCTTCTTCTAAGCCCACTACCATACAGTTGTAGACATCGCGGATGCCACTTTCCTTTAGCTTCATTCCAACGAGCGGATGTCCTTCATTCAAGATTAGTTGATGAAGTTTCATGTCTCTTTTCTCGATTTCAGGGTCTTCAGGGATCAATTCGCTGTGAATTGCATTTGAAAACTTTTGAAGTTGTTCGTCATCGCCAATGACATGAAGCATATCTCCAGGGAAAAGAATAGTGGAGCCATTTGGGATGTTCAAGCGTTGTGAACCTCGTATGATACTGCTCAAATGCACGCCAAACCGTTGGCGGAACTGTAAATCCTTAAGGGTTCTTCCCTCCCAGGTGGAGTCATCAGGTACCACAAAGGTACCAATATGGATGTCTCGGTCGATGAGATGTCCTTCAAAGAGTGGACGTCGCTTTCCCTCAACTCTTGCGGCAATCTCTCGGCTTTTAAGGTTCTGGATAAAGAGTCGCTCCAGTCGGATGCTTCGTTTCTTTAGTCCTCTCGACATTACCATCATCACAATGATAGCTATGGCAATGGTAAACATCAGGGCATTTGTGAAGCGGGTGAGATAGTTGCAGATATAGAAAATGAAGCAGCAGGCCACTAATATGCGGAGAATGACAGTAAAAAGAAGTGGAAAACGGTTGATTCTGTTCTCCGTCCATAGCGCCTTGAATTCCTCACTATGGTTCTTTTTCATCACCATTGCTCGAAGCATTGGGGCAATAAAGATGATGGTAAGAATTCCGCATAGTGCATTTCCTGGCCAGTGCCCTAGCATCTTTCTGCTCAACGGGAGGAAGAACTGAAGCATAATGAAAATAGTAGCTCCGGCGAGAATTCCATATATCACCATATTCACAACGATGGCACTAATCAGCTTGCGCCAGTTGCTCTGTTCGGTAGCAATATCTGCATGAGGATTGTTGGTGGCATGATTCAGACGGCGAACCCATTTTTTTGGGAGCTTTTGCTCTAGTCCTCTGTAGGCAGGTTCTGCGAATCTTATCATGTAGGGGGTGAGGAATGTGGTGATAACACTCACTGCAACAACGACAGGGTAGAGGAACTTGCTAATTACGCCCAATGATAAGCCGAGTGAGGCGATGATAAAGGCGAATTCACCAATCTGTGCCATAGAGAAACCACACTTCATCGCATTCTTCAGCGACTGACCGCTTAACATGAATCCGAAAGTTCCGAATATGGCCTGACCAATCAATATTGTTAATACGAGAATGAGGATAGGAACAGAATAATCTACCAATATCTTTGGATCTACAAGCATACCCACAGATACGAAGAAGATTGCACCAAAGAGATTCTTCACTGGTTCCACAACTTTTATGATCTTGTCGGCCTCTATAGTTTCAGCGAGAATACTTCCCATCACGAATGCACCGAAGGCTGAGCTGAATCCTACACGGGTGGAGATTACAGCCATCAGACAACAGAGTCCTAATGCGACGATGATTAGTGTCTCGCTTGTCATCAGTTTGCGAGTTTTCCTCAGAAAAATAGGGATGAGGAAGATACCAATGACAAACCACAAGATGAGGAAGAAAGCAATGCGAAGAACGCTGCTCACCATTTCTCCGCCATTCGGGTTCTTGCCCATGGCAATTGATGAAAGCATCACCATCATCACAATCGCCAGCACATCCTCCAGAATGAGTACACTCATCACCATATTGGCAAACTTCTGCTGACTTAATCCCAAATCATCGAAGGCTTTATAAATGATGGTGGTTGACGACATCGCCAGCATTCCACCTAGGAAAATGCAATCCATGCGGCCCCAACCAAAGCAGTTTCCCACAATGATGCCAAGGCCCATCATGCAAATGACGATTGTGAGTGCCGCCGTAATGGGGGCAAAGCCCATTTTCAATATCTTCTTGAATGAAAAATCAAGTCCTAGGGAAAATAAGAGGAACATCACTCCAATGTCTGCCCAAGTATGAATATCGGCTCTGTCGACCACCGACATTGTGTAAGGCATATTTGGAGATACAAGGAAACCAGCTACAATGTAGCCCAGAACAAGCGGTTGCTTGAATTTCTTGAAGAGCAGCGTTACGATGCCCGCCACTATCAAGATAAGGGTTAAGTCTTGAATGAGATTTGGGATGCCGTTCATTGAAAAGAAGTGGATAAAGTTCTATAAATGAATTTGCGGGACCACATAATGGTCCCGCAATACTATTTAATCTTCGTAATCTGCAGTGATTTTGCAAATATTGATAATAGTGTTCACAGCTTTCTCCATCACCTGGATGGAAACAAACTCGTATGGTCCGTGGAAGTTCACGCCACCTGCGAATATGTTTGGACAAGGAAGTCCCTTGAAACTGAGTTGAGCACCATCAGTACCGCCGCGGATAGGCTCTACGCGAGGTGGAACTCCTGCTTCCTGCATAGCACGCAGTACGATATCGATCACGTGCATGTTAGGATCGATCTTCTCCTTCATATTATAATACTGATCGTGAATCTCAGCACAGCAAGTGCCCTCGCCATACTTCTCGTTCAGTTTCTTTACGCAATCCTCCATAAAGTCCTTACGGTCCTTAAAGCGATCGCGGTCGTGGTCGCGGATGATATACGATAGGGTAGCGCTCTCTACATTGCTCTCGATTCTGAGCAAATGGTAGAAACCCTGGTAACCTTCTGTCTCTTCAGGAGTTTCGTTAGCAGGAATCATATCCTGGAACTCTACAGCCAGACGGTTGGCGTTGATCATCTTATCCTTGGCATAGCCGGTGTGAACACTCACGCCCTTGATGTGAATCTTAGCGCCGGCAGCGTTGAAATTCTCATATTCCAAATCGCCGAGGTCACCGCCATCCATTGTATAAGCCCATTCGCAGCCGAACTTCTCGACATTGAAATGATGAGCACCCATACCGATTTCCTCATCAGGATTGAAAGCCACGCGGATGTCGCCGTGCTTTATCTCATCGTGGTCGCGCAAGTAGCACATTGCCTGAACGATTTCTGCAATACCAGCCTTGTCATCAGCGCCTAAGAGAGTTGTACCATCAGTAACGATGATATCCTCGCCCTTGTGAGCCTTGAGCTCAGGGAACTTCTCGGTAGAAGAAATGATGCCAGGTGAAAGCTCGATGTCATTGCCATCATAATTGCGGATAACGCGGGCCTTGACATTCTTGCCACTACAGTCAGGACTGGTGTCGTAATGAGAGATGAAGCCGATGACAGGTGCTTTTTTCTTGGTATTGCCCTTCAGAGTGGCGTAGATGTAACCCATCTCGTCCATCTCTACATCGCTGAGGCCTTCATCCTCAAGTTCTTTTTTCAGATACTTGGCGAACTCCAGTTGTTTCGCCGTACTCGGGACACTATCAGAGTCTTCGCTTGATTGAGTGTCGAATTCTGTGTAATTAATAAACCTTTCGGTTAGATCCATAATTATTTATAAAAAATTGATTTGGTGCAAATATACTAAAAATATATGAAATTGCAAAGGAAAACGAAAGTTCCTTTTATGTTTTGCTTAAAACTATTCATTTTTTGAATTAAGTTTTTGATTTCCAATCGCTTAAGGGTGAATAGTTTTAAGTTGTATATTTTCAGCGTATGTATTTTGGCTTTAATATTGGTAAAAGTAGTTTAATGCGTGATAAATTAGTCTTGCTTTTAGTAATATTATAGGTCGTTTTGTGGAAATTATATCTAAAAAGTAGTATCTTTGTTTTACAGATCTAGGAATAGTAATTTTGAATCTATATATATGAAAAAATTTTTTGTTTTCGTTTCAGCATTGTGTATGTCACTATCAATTTATGCGGGTGATTTGAGCAATAGCACATCTTCTGAAATTCCCGTTGTAGGTAGAAAAATAAATGTATCGGTAATGAATAAGCAAAGATTGCCGTTGCTGATAGCTAATAATCAGCTCATTACTCGATCTTCCCTGTCTGGTGAAATTTATGCTAGTTCTCTTACATCTGATAAATGGAGCGGGGGAATTTTGGTAATTCCTGCCAAAAGTAATTCTCCAGCCGTGGAGCCAAAGTTTGTTGCTAAAGGTGTTGACAAATCTTTGCTGATACTAGATGCAGTAGATGTTCGGTCTAGGCTTCAGAGCTTGACGGTTATTAAGAATGCAAACAGTGTGAGTGACATTAAGAGTGCTAGCAATTGGAAGCAATATGACCTGAGTAAAATTACTCCGGTAAGATTTGAAAACTGGCATAATTTCGTGTCACTGTCCGACTCAACGATACTTCTTGCGACTACGCCATGGAATGATGTTCATCATCTTTTCTCTATTATAGATTATAAAAATGCTTCTATACAACCTTTGGATTATTTGCCCGAAGATGGGTTGAAGTGCAATGATACTACTAGAGTCTCAGTATATTCTATGGAAAGTGGTGTTTATAATAATCATCATGGAAGGTTTCTTTATAGGGCTGGATATGCTAGATTAGCATTTATCTTTACTATCGAGGATAATAAGATAAAAGTTATTAAAGAGTTATATTCCGACTATCCTGATTATATAGATAATAAATCGACCGGTTGCTTTTTATTCAGAAAGACGGGCAGAGTATTTCCACTGGAAAGTGCTGTTAATGATAACAGAATTTATGTATTGAATAAGGATTTTGATAAGAAGGGAAACCGAATTGTCGGTGTTGAAGGCGTTTCTTATGGTAATATTATAGAGGAATTTGACTGGGATGGTAATATGATTAGGCGATTGCGTCTTGACGAATTTGGACAGGATATAATGTTGTCGGAAGATGGAAAAACGCTTTATCTCTTCTCTAATGATTATTCTAGTGCTGGTAAATTGTCGCAGAAAGTTACTGCATACGATATCTAACCAGAATAACTCATAGAGAAAGATTAGAGAGTATAGTAAAAGACTATTCTTATCTCTCCTGCGAGTGGGGGAGATAAGAATGGCAAAGTTATCCTATGAATTATCTAGGCTAAGTGACTTTTACTTCAGAGAAGTCAAAACTTAGTGTGCATTTTATTACTTCACAACCTTCTTAGTGCTTCCATCAGAGTACTTCACGATGTTGATACCCTTCTGGAAGTCATTTTGCTTATGACCAGCAACATCATAGATACCTGTTACTACCTTCTCTGTAGAAGATGCATTTACACCCTTGACATCAGTTGTCATTTCTATGGTGTGGTCAAAAATCCATCCCTGATTCTGATATTTCTTTTTGGTTCCTGATGGAATATATATTGTGTCGAGCCCTGTGTAAAGGAAGCAAGTATATCTATCTATCAAGCAAGGTGATGTAGAGAAGCAAATAAGTTTCTTAAGTTCACTTCCGGAGAAGGCTGATTTTCCGACAAATTTAAGATTCTTGCCGAGTGTTAGCGTTTTGATACCTGAATTATTGAAGGCTCTATCACCGATGGAATCAATTGATGCTAGATTGAGTTCTTTAAGATTTTCTGTATTGTAGAAAGCATCTTTGCGGATAACCTTAACTGTTGAAAGCATATTGATTTTTGAAAGACTATAGCATTCGTAAAAGGCATTTTGGTCAATAATTTTCAGATTCTTAGGCAGTGTAACAGATTCTAGTTGCTCGCAATTAACAAATGTGCAGGTTGGAAGTTCTGAAATTTCGCTATTGAAAATTACAGTTTCCAATACTTTGTCTTGCTGGAATAAATTTCGACCAATCTCTTTCACTCCTTTTCCGAAGACAACTTTTTTCAAAGCATACGCATTGGCGAAAGCTGCATCATTAACCTTGGTAATGGTTGCAGGAAGTGTGATGGAAGTAATCTTTTGGTTGTTAGAAAATGCCCATTCGCCTATCTCTGTTACTGTGTAGGTCTTCTTCTTGTAAGTGATTTTCTCGGGTAACTTGACATCACCAGAAGCAACATAGCTGCCCATGTTTGCCACAGTATTCTCAGTAAGTGGTTTGTAATAAAAATCGTTTACCAGCCAGTTATCGGCCATAACTTGTACGCTTGTTACCAGTGATAGTAACAATCCTAACATAGTGTAAAATTTTAGTTTCATTTAATTGAAATTTAATAATAGTTTTATAGTTATAAAATTCACATTTGATATTTTTCGCTATATAAGTTACATTTTCGCTATTTTCGTTCTTATTGTCTGCAAATATACGAACTATTGGGGGCTCTATGAAATTTGCCGATTTAAAAGTAGTGGTATTTTCTTAATGAAGCCAAAATGTTTCATTTACGATAAAGCTAAGTGCAAATAATGATAGGATGATGTCATCGAATAGGAGTGAGATAGTATACCAATATTATTTCACCAAAAGAAATAATGAAGGGAAATAAGAAATGGAAATTATAATATAAAGAGGTGAAGGTGACCCCGGTGGGATTCAAACCCACGACCTTCAGAACCGGAATCTAACGCTCTATTCAGCTAAGCTACGGGGCCATCTTTATATTGGATGCAAAAGTAATCAAATAATTTTGATTCCGCAAATCTTTTGTCGAGAAACTTCTTGAGAGGCTTTAGCCATTGCAGCAAGTTTTTCTGCAAAATGATATTTTTTTATCGTTGCTACTATCGATATGTCATTTAATGCGGGTAAATATCCGTTATTCTCCATTTAAAACCTAATTATTTGCTTCAAATAGTAACGAAATGATAAAATCTGCTTTCATTTTGCAAAATAATTGGCCAAAATGCTTGCATTTTAATCGAAAAGTTGTACCTTTGTCTCCGTAAAATAGAAATAACATATTAAATATATGAGCAAATTGATTAAACCGCAAGGCTATAAGGCGCTTTTGGATATGCGCCAGACAGAGCAGGGCATTAAGCTGATTAAGGAATTCTTTCAGCAGAACTTAGCAACTGAGCTAAGACTTCGCCGTGTTACAGCACCACTTTTCGTACTTCAGGGTCTGGGTATCAATGACGACTTGAATGGAGTGGAGCGTCCTGTCACTTTCCCTATCAAGGACTTGGGCGATGCTAAGGCCGAGGTGGTTCATTCCCTTGCTAAATGGAAGCGTCTCACACTGGCTGAGTATAATATTGAGCCGGGTTATGGTATATATACAGATATGAATGCGATTCGTGCTGACGAGGAGCTTGACAATCTTCACTCTCTCTATGTGGATCAGTGGGATTGGGAGGCTGTTGTCACCAAGAAGGATCGTTGTGTGGAATTCCTCGAGGATGTCGTTCGCCGCATCTATGCTGCAATTCGCCGCACAGAGTATCTCACTTGTGAGACATATCCTCAGATCAAGCCTTTCCTTCCAGAAAAAATTCACTTTATTCATGCGCAGGAATTGCTCGATATGTATCCTGACAAGACTCCAAAGGAGCGTGAGGATGCTATCTGTGAGAAATATGGCGCTGTATTCGTCGAGGGTATCGGTGGTAAGTTGAGTGATGGAAAGAAGCATGACGGACGTGCTCCTGACTATGATGACTGGAGTACTGTAGCTGAGAATGGCAAGGCTGGTTTGAACGGTGATATCCTTATTTGGTATCCTATTCTTGGCCGTAGCTTCGAGTTGAGTTCAATGGGTATCCGTGTAGACAAGGAGAGCCTTCTTCGTCAGTTGAAGCTCGAGGGCAAGGAAGATCGCGAGAAGTTGTTCTTCCATCAACAGCTGCTTAACGACAAGATGCCATTAAGTATTGGTGGCGGTATTGGACAGAGCCGTCTGTGTATGGTGATGTTGCATAAGGCACATATCGGTGAGATTCAGGCTTCAATCTGGCCAGAGGATATGCGCGAGGAGTGCAAGGCAGCAGGAATGCAGCTTATCTAAGAGTATAGCAACCTGATATACAGAATGACAGGGCATCGCTTTTTAAGCAAATGCCCTGTCATTCTTTTTTATGCTTTCAGTTGGGGGTTACGCCATGGTAAGTCCAAACTGAACGCAAAGTTTCTCGATAGCAGGATTCTTCTTTCGAAGTTCCTCGAAAATCTCTTTCTTAGTAAGAATCTTAGTCACCTCATCCTCTTTGGCGAGTCGCACGTTAAACTGGATGTCCTTGTTATGAAGAGTAGCTGCGAGTGTAGCGCGGATGCGACTTTTGATTTTCGCAATTTCTTCCAAGAGAATCTGATTGTCGATGACCACCTCAACGTTTGGGAACTCTGTGATTTTAGGAATCATGTTCTTCATTCGTGAAGACATGGCAATCATAGCTCGTGGCATTCTTGATATCATCATCATCCATTGCAACTGGAGTTCTTCGTCGGTGAATTCCTGATTGTCGCCACCTTCTGAATTCTGGTCCAATTCGGCTTCCTGTTCGGTTAGCTGATCTTGTGTAGCATATTCCTTCTTTTTCGGGCCATTCAGGATGTTACTGAAGGTCATACCAATGCTACCCAACTTGATATTGGTATTTAGATGTGGTGAAGTTGTGGTTGTGGGTTGTGACGATGTAGAGGCTGCAACTGGCTGAGCAGTTTCCGCTTCTGCATGATGAGGTGCGCTGGCATGTGTTGCCAACGGCTTAGTCTCAGCACCTGCACCCTGCTGGACAGGCTTTGGCTGAGGCGTTAAGATGTGCTTAAACAGGGATTTTAATCTATTGGGCGTACGCCCGGCACCAGGAACATCCTGGTCGGCTGGCTGTGTGATCTGAGCCACCTCGATGAGGGTGAGCTCCACCAATAAACGCTTATTGGATGATGTGCGATAGTGGATATCGCAATCATTCATAATCTTCAGTGCCTTATATAAGAAAGGTGCAGAGGCTTTCTGTGCCTGCTGCTGATATTTTGCTTTTTGCTCCTCACTGCATTCGAGTAGGGGGAGGGTTTGTGCATCCTTTGCCATCATCACACTGCGCACATGGTTGGCAAGACCTCCGATGAGGTTTCCACCATCAAAACCCTTCGCGAGAATGCCGTTCAGGGTGACCATGATGTCGCTCACCTTATTTTCAAGAGCAAGGTCGATGATTTTAAAGTAATTATCCTCGTCGAGCACATTCAGGTCCTCAATCACCTTCTGGTAGGTAATGTTTCCCTGGCAGAAGCTAGCAGCCTGGTCGAAGATGGAAAGCGCATCACGCATACCACCATCCGCCTTCTCGGCGATAACGGCAAGTGCCTGTTCCTCATAGGTGATACCCTCCTTGTCGGCCACATGTTTCAGGTGGTTGATGGTGTTTGAAACCGTCATTCGCTCGAAGTCGTAGATTTGACAACGGCTGAGGATAGTAGGTAGAATCTTATGTTTCTCGGTAGTGGCAAGAATGAAGATAACATGCGAAGGTGGTTCCTCTAGCGTCTTGAGGAAGGCATTGAAAGCCGCTGTAGAAAGCATGTGAACCTCATCGATGATGAACACCTTGTACTTACCCACCTGAGGCGGGATGCGTGTCTGCTCCATCAAAGCCTTGATATTCTCGACCGAGTTGTTGCTGGCAGCATCCAGCTCGAAGATGTTGTAGGATCTGCTCTCGTTGAAAGCCTTACAGCTCTCGCACTCGTTGCAGGCCTCTCCGTCCTCATTCGGATGCTCACAGTTTATAGCCTTTGCGAAAATACGGGCGCAGGTGGTTTTGCCGACACCACGAGGACCACAGAAGAGGTATGCGTGTGCAAGCTTACCGCTTTTCACCGCATTCTTCAGTGTTGTCGTAAGCGCCAACTGTCCCACAACCGAGTCGAACGACATCGGGCGGTATTTTCGGGCTGAAACAATATATTCTTCCATATTATTAAAACTTTGTGATTGCAAAGATAGCATTTTTTTCGCAATTCTGAATTAGCATGAAAGAACAAAAATCTATAAAAAAGGAAATTTAGTGAGAGAAATTCGATTTTATTTTTTACTTTTGCAAATGTAAACTTGAAACAATGGTATCTCGCTTGAGCATTATATGGAGCTTTGTAGCTCATTATAAGTATCTTATTACAATCGTAGTAGGAGTGCTTGTCGTGGGTGTGCTTGATGAGAATAGTTTCCGCAAGCGCATTCAGTATGAACTTCAAATCAGTGATTTGAAGAGCGAGATCAATAGATATAATAAGCAGTATCAATCCGACTCCCGTCAGCTTAAACAGTTACAGCGCAGTCCGAAGGCTATTGAGAAGATTGCCCGGGAACGTTACTTTATGAAAGCTGACAACGAGGACATCTTTGTATTGAGCAGCGATGTGCATCGACTGGAGGAGGAAGAGAAAGCAAAGAATGAGGAGAAATGAAACAACTGACTAAACTGCAGGCTAACTTATTTCTTATCGGCGGTGTGCTGATGGTGATAGGTGCCGGCTGCTTTTCCTTCGGATTTATCTATCCGAGGATGCTACAGGTGACTTGCTGGCTGTTCCTGGTAGGAACAGTAATGTTTTCCATTATGCAATCCATGCAGAGCTATGAGGGAAGAAATCTGGCAATCATCCGATTGAAGAAAATTCAGGGATTTGCTGATTTGTTCTTCGTGTTATCAGGTATTAATATGGTGGATACAGTGTATCACTTTTTCGGAACACTGTTTGATAACCAGGAAGCATATATCACCTATTTTTATAATAAATGGGTAGTACTGCTGCTTATCGCTGCAATACTTGAACTCTATACAACTCATAGAATTTCTAGTGAATTGAAAAAGGAAAACTAAAAAAAATCATAAAAGATGCTGCATTAGAATTAAATACAATAAAAATTCTTTCGTGCATCGATAGAACGTTGTACCTTTGTCTTGAACGTTTTGGAAAAACAGCTTATGAATAAAATTTTATACGCACTTATCTCTGTATTGGCACTGACTTCTTGCGCCAATTCATACAATATTACGGGTTCTTCTAATGTATCCACACTTGATGGACGTAAACTTTATCTAAAGGTCCTCAAGGATAATGATTTCAAGAATATTGATTCTTGCGATGTTGTTCATGGAAAGTTTAACTTTGCCGGAACTATTGATTCCGCAAAGATGGCTAACATATTTATGGATGATGAGAGCGTGTTGCCTGTGGTTCTCGAGGATGGAGATATTACCGTGAAACTCGACGATGCTCAGCAGGTGGTAAGTGGTACTCCTTTAAATGATAAATTGTTTAAGTTCTTCAAGAAATACAGTCAGCTGAAGAATCAGCAAGTAGAACTAGTTCACAAGCACGACCAGGCTATCATGAATGGTAGCAATATGGACGTTGTGAACCGCAGTTTGAATGTGCAGGCATTGAAGTTGAGCGAGCAGGAGGATAAACTTGTTACTTCTTTTGTATGCGAGAACTTCGATAACTGTCTTGGCCCTGGTGTGTTCTTCATGATTACTATTGGCAATCAGTATCCAACTCTCTCTCCTTGGATTGAGGATATTATGAGCAAGGCTACTGATAAATTCAAGAATGATCCGTATGTAAAGGACTACTATCAGAAGGCTCAGGAGAACGAGCAGATAATGAACGGAACTAGAGAACCTGGTGTGGCAGCTCCTCCTGCAGAAGCAGCCCCAGCTCCTGCCGATGGTCCAACTCCGAACGACCTTGCAAGACCAGCAATTCCAAATAAGGAAGAGAAGGCTCCTGCTGAATAAATATAAGAAAACTAAGAAACTGTCGCCTTTTTAATAAGTGACGCAAGCCAATGAGAAAGTTAATAAAAGGTGGAATTATCGTAAATGAAGGTCGCTCCTATCAGGGCGACCTTATAATTAACAACAGCTTGATCGAGGCTGTTATGGAAGGTGAGACATCCCGTAGCGATTACGACGAAGTGATCGACGCTACGGGGTGTTTTGTTTTACCGGGAATTATCGATGAGCATGTTCATTTTCGTGAGCCAGGACTTACTTCTAAGGCGGATATCGAGAGTGAGAGTCGTGCTGCTGCCTATGGTGGTGTGACTTCTTATTTCGATATGCCGAATACTGTTCCTCAAACTACCTCTATGGAAAGTCTGGAGGATAAGTTCGAGCGTGCTTCCCGAGAAAGTCATGTAAACTATAGTTTCTTCTATGGTGCTACCAATGAGAATGTTGAGGAATTCCAGCAACTTGATGTACATCGCATTCCGGGTATTAAACTCTTTATGGGGGCAAGTACGGGCAATATGCTCGTTGATAGGAAGGAATCGCTGGAACGAATATTCAAATCGGCTGCCGATCTCGACCTGCCTGTAATGACGCATTGTGAGGATACAAATCTTATCAATGAGAATATGTCGAAGGCCAAGGCAGAATTTGGCGAAGATCCTGATATAAAGCAGCATCCGATAATCCGAAGTGCTGAGGCTTGCTGGAACAGCAGTAAACTGGCTGCTGAATTAGCAGCAAAATATGGCACGCATTTGCATATTGCACATATTACTACTGCTAAGGAACTTCAGTTGGCAGCAGAAAACATTACCCTTGAGGCGGTGATCGCTCATCTTTATTTCTGTGATAAGGATTATGCCACCAAGAAAGCCTTGATAAAATGTAATCCTGCAGTGAAGTCGGAAAGTGATCGTGATGCATTGCGAAAAGCAATTAGTGATGGTCGTATTGCCTGTGTTGGAACTGATCATGCTCCACATGAATGGGAGAAAAAACAAGGGGGATGTGCTAAGGCTGCCAGTGGTATGCCGATGTTGCAGTTCTCACTGGTATCAATGCTCGAACTTGTAGATGAGGGTGTGCTATCGATTGAGAAGATGGTTGAATTGATGGCTCATAATCCTGCTCGTCTATTCAAGATTAAGGATCGTGGTTACCTTCGTGAAGGGTATAAGGCGGATATAGCTATAGTTCAGCCAGATAATTCATGGACAGTTACCAAAGAGATAATTCAGAGTAAATGCAAATGGAGTCCGATGGAGGGACATACCTACAACTGGCAGGTTGTTGGCACCTTTGTGAATGGACACCTTATATATAATAGGGGCTCTTTTGATGCGAGTAGTCAAGGAGAAGCCCTTCGTTTCAGGGATTAATGCGAAAGATTCTAACCTACGAAATATCCGATATAGTTCCCTATATCAACTGGCTCTATTTTTTTCATTCCTGGGGGTTGAATGGTAAACCTCAGGAGGAGAAAGAACGTATTCGGAAGGATGCGGAAAGGATGCTTGCTGAATGGGAGGGGAGATTTTATACGCATGCACTGTTTGGTATTTTTGATGCTAATAGTGAAGAGGATGACTTGATACTTAATGGTGTGAGAATACCATTACTTCGCCAACAGACGGTGACAGACGGTGCACCTTGCTTATGTTTGGCCGATTTTGTAAGGCCTCTGAGTCAGGGGATAACAGATAAGGTGGGAGTATTTTGTACAACTGTTGATGCAGAAATAGTAACTCCTTATAAAGAGGATGCTTATCTGCGAATGCTTGCTCAAGTGCTTTGCGACCGTTTGGCAGAAGGCACAGCCGAGAAGATGCATGAGGATGTTCGTCGCATTTACTGGGGATATGCCCCAGATGAACAGCTCACTATGGAGCAGACCCATAATGAAGAGTACCAGGGCATTCGTCCGGCTATTGGTTATCCTTCTCTGCCCGATACAAGCGTGAATTTTATTTTGGATGAAATATTGAATATGAAGGAGGTGGGTATCCATCTTACCGAAAGTGGAATGATGACACCGCATGCCAGTGTGAGTGGGTTTATGTTTGCCCATCCGCAAAGTCGTTATTTTGAACTTGGGAAGATAGGTGAGGACCAACTTAGGGATTATGCCCGCCGTCGTGGACTTCCTTTGGAATTAATGCGTCGCTTCCTTCAGTCTAGTTTGATAAAAAGATGATAGCAAAGATTATCGTGCCAATGCTGCTTTTCATAGTGTTGCCCGAAATATATTTCGAACTTCACTTTTTTCTCCATAAGAAGAATTTCTCGTGGTGGAAACGTATGTTTTGGTGGTTGCCTGCTGTAATAATGATAGTGTTCTCGGTATGCCTTGCTACTGCCGATGACTTTCTCCCTGAGGATGCTAAGTGGATAGAAATCTATTTCTTTGCACTTGCTGTTCTTGTAGTGCCAAAAGCTGTTTTTGCAGGTTGCTCTGGTATCGGATGGCTTTATCGTAAGTACACGGGTAGCAAGTATAATTTCGGAAATCTGATTGGGGCTTTTTTGGCAGTATGCTTTTCTGGTATGATGCTTTATGGATTGACAGCAGGATTTAAGCGATTGGAGATAAAGCATATTGATCTCACGGTTTCCGATCTCCCTGCTTCTTTTGATGGGTATCGTATCGTTCATTTCTCGGATGCACATGTTGGTACATTCATGGGACCAAACAAGTGGATTCTGAAGAGAGATGTCGACAGCATCAATGCACAGCATGGGGATATGGTAGTCTTTACAGGTGATATTCAGAATACTCATCCGCGTGAACTTTATCCACATCTGGATGTTCTGAAAAGTATCCAGGCGCCGGATGGGGTGTATAGCATTCTTGGCAATCATGACTATAGTAAATATGTGAAAGCTAAGGGAACAGAGGCTATGAAGAATGAACAGGAAACACAGGCTTTTGAACGCTCGCTTGGCTGGAATCTTTTGATGAATGAAAACCGAACCGTGAGGAGGGGAGGAGACTCCATCTTTGTGGCAGGTACAGAATATGATAATTCCAAACCTGATCCTTTTAAGGCAGATATTGGAAAGACTGTAATGGGCATTCCGAATGGAGCATTCACATTAATGCTGGTTCATACTCCAATACAGTGGAAAGATCTGGTACTCCCTAATACCAAAGCACAGGTAACACTGGCGGGACATACACATGGAGGACAGGTAATGGCTTTCGGAGTTCGCCCTACAATGCTGAGCTATAAAGAGGACTATGGTCTTTTCGAGGAAGCAGGTAGGTATCTTGAAGTAACAGCTGGCCTGGGTGGAACTGTACCTTTCCGATTTGGAGCTACTCCTGAAATTGTGGTCATTACCTTACATCGAAAATGATCAACGCGAAATAATTGGCTAATATGAAATACATCTATCGAATCTATCAACTGTTATTTGCGATACCAGTTTATCTGGTACTCAGCATTATCACAACTTTATCAACCGTAATCGGTTGTGCCTTAGGCAATGGACATTTCTGGGGATACTATCCAGGAAAATATTGGTCTCGTGCTGCTATCTACCTACTTTTTCTTCCAGTGAAAGTAGAGGGTAGGGAACATTTAAAGAAAAACCAATCGTATGTTTTTGTTGCCAATCATCAAGGAGCATTCGACATTTTCCTTATCTATGGTTTCTTGAACCGTAACTTCAAGTGGATGATGAAGAAAGGTATCCGAAAGATTCCTTTGGTGGGAATAGCTTGTGAATATGCGCATCATATATTTGTAGACAAAAGTGGTCCGTCTAAAATCCGAAAGAGTTATGAGGATGCCCGTGAAACTTTGAAAGAAGGAATGTCACTGGTAGTTTTCCCAGAAGGAGCCCGCAGTTTTACTGGTCACATGGGCGTTTTCCGTCGTGGAGCTTTCATGTTGGCAGATGAACTTCAGTTGCCAGTATGTCCTCTTACTATTAATGGAAGTTTCGATGTGAAGCCAAGAATGAAAGACCTGTATTGGATATTTTGGCATCCACTCACACTGACCATTCATGAGCCTATTGCCCCTATTGGCAAAGGACCTGAGAATATCAAAAACCAGATGGACAAGAGCTATGAGGCAGTGATGTCTGCTATTGAGCCGAAATATCAGGGCTTTGTTGAGAATCCAGACCAATAAAGAAATTTAAAATCTGATGGATTACTAGATTTTTTTGTATCTTTGCACCCAAAGATAAAAAATAATGAACGATAGCGATAGCATAGTAATTATTCCAACTTATAACGAGAAGGAAAATATTGAGAAAATCATTCGTGCGGTTTTCGGCCTCCAGAAAGTTTTCCATATATTGGTTATTGATGATGGAAGTCCTGACGGAACAGCACAAATCGTTCATCATCTCATCGATACTGAATTCTCCGACCGTCTTTTTATATTAGAAAGAACTGGAAAGTTGGGTTTAGGCACTGCATACATCACTGGTTTCAAGTGGGCATTGCAGCGCAAGTACGAGTACGTCTTTGAGATGGATGCAGATTTCTCTCACGACCCTAATGATTTGCCACGTCTTTATGCTGCCAACCATGATGAAGGCAATGATGTGGCAATAGGTTCACGTTATGTTACAGGTGTAAATGTAGTGAACTGGCCAATCGGCCGAGTTCTGATGAGTTACTTCGCAAGTCGATATGTTCGATTTGTGACTGGATTCCAAGTACACGACACCACTGCAGGATTTGTTTGTTATCGTCGTCGTGTTTTGGAAACCATCCCTCTTGACAAAGTTCGCTTTAAGGGATATGCCTTCCAGATAGAGATGAAGTTCACTTCCTATAAGATCGGTTTCAAGATAAAGGAAGTACCGGTTATTTTTGTCAATCGCCGAGAGGGCGTGAGCAAAATGAGTGGCGGAATCTTTGGAGAAGCATTCTTTGGTGTTATGAGATTAAGGATAGATGGATGGTTCCGCAAGTATCCTAAGATAAAGTGAAAATACAAGACTTAGAAAAATTATATGGCCGACAGCCTCAGGCGTCGGCCTTAATTAAATCCCTGGAGAAGAAATCGGTTTCGACTATTTTCCTGCAGGGACTTGTTGCGTCTTCCGCGCCAATGCTCTTTGCATCTGTAGCTGCTAAGTTCAAGCGCCCTGTGGTTTTTGTGCTTGATGATGCGGATGAGGCTGGTTATTTCTATCACGATTTGATGCAGACTTCTTCTAGTTTGAAAGAAGAAGGGGAAGATAGTGAGAAAAAGGGTGAGAATGTATTGTTTTTCCCTTCCAGCTATAAGCGTGCTGTAAAGTATGGTCAACGTGATAGTGCAAATGAAATCCTTCGAACAGAGGTTTTAGCCCGTTTTTCTTCTTATGCTGCTTCGGAGTCCGAGGATAAGATGCTTTTTGTGGTTACTTATCCAGAGGCATTGTCGGAATTGGTGGTTACTCAGCAGAATCTTGATACTCGACTTATCAATTTAAAGACAGGCGATAAGTGTGATTTGACAGATTTAGAGAAGAAACTTCGTGAATTAGGCTTTGAACAGAATGATTATGTTTATGAGCCTGGTCAGTTTGCTGTTCGTGGTAGTATTTTAGATGTTTATTCCTACAGTAGCGAACTTCCTTTCCGAATAGACTTTTTCGGAGATGAGGTTGATACCATTCGTACCTTTGAGGTACAGGACCAGCTTTCCAAGGATCGTAAGTCTTCTGTGGAGATTGTTCCAGAATTGGCCCAGTTGAGGAGTGATAAGGTTTCCTTCCTTTCTTTTGTTCCTACATCTACAGTATTGGTAATGAAAGATTATACTTTTGTTTATGATCAGATAGATAAAACATATAAGGAAGGCTTCTCTTCGCAGGCAATGACAGAGCGAATGGAGGGTGCAACTGAAGTTGAACAGCAACAGATACAGCGGGATATGCAAAAGGAGAGTAATCTCTCTACAGCATCGCAATTCTTGAAAGATGTCGCAGCTTTAAAGCGCATAGAGTTCGGAATTGGTGTTGCTGATCGGGCCAAAAATCGTGAAGAGAGTGCAACTTCGTTTGTTACGCTTGAATTTCATATCTCTTCGCAGCCTTTATTCCACAAAAACTTTGAATTGTTGTGTCAGACGCTGGAAGATTATCAGTTAAAAGGATACAAATTATACATATTGGCAGATTCTGAGAAGCAGAATGCTCGTTTGAAGGATATCTTCGCAAGTGAAGAGCTTAAGAAGTTTGGAATTTCCTTTGAACCTGTCGATCATACCATTCATGCTGGTTTTGCTGATGATGACTTGAAACTTTGTTTCTTTACCGATCATCAGATTTTTGATCGCTTTCATAAGTATAATCTTAAATCGGATAAGGCAAGAGCTGGTAAAATGGCCCTGACAATGAAGGAGTTACAGGAAATGGAACCTGGCGACTTTATTGTTCACGTTGATTTCGGAATTGGAAAGTTTGGCGGACTGGTTCGTGTCCCAACGGGGGATAGTTATCAGGAAATGATTAGAATCATCTACAAGAACAATGATAAGGTGGATGTTTCAATTCATTCGCTGTATAAGATATCCAAATATCGCAGCAGTGATGCTGGTGAGGCTCCTCGTCTTTCTACTCTTGGTACTGGTGCCTGGGAGAAACTGAAGGAAAAGACGAAAAAGCGTATTAAGGATATTGCCCGTGATTTAATTAAACTTTATGCTCAGCGTCGACATGAGAAGGGGTTCGCTTTTGCGGCGGATGGTTATATGCAACATGAGTTAGAGGCTTCTTTCCTTTATGAAGACACTCCAGATCAGTATAAAGCTTCACAGGATGTGAAGAAGGATATGGAAAAAGCTAAGCCAATGGATCGCTTGGTCTGCGGAGATGTTGGTTTCGGTAAGACCGAAGTGGCTATTCGCGCCGCATTTAAGGCAGCTTGCGACTCTAAGCAGGTTGCAGTACTTGTGCCTACTACCGTTTTGGCTTTTCAGCATTTTCAGAACTTCCGTGATCGTTTAAAGGACTTTCCTGTAAGGGTAGATTATCTTTCCAGAGCACGAAGTGCGAAAGAAACTCGTCAGGTGATTACTGATTTGGAGGAAGGAAAGATAGATATTCTTGTAGGAACACATAAATTGATAAGTAAATCAGTTAAATGGCATGATCTTGGCTTACTTATTATAGATGAGGAACAAAAGTTTGGTGTTTCAACAAAGGAGAAACTTCGTAAGTTGAAAACTAACGTAGATACACTAACCATGTCGGCTACACCTATCCCAAGAACGCTTCAGTTCTCTTTGATGGGTGCTAGAGATATGAGTATCATCCGCACTCCGCCACCAAATCGCTATCCTATTCATACAGAGGTGTCTAGCTACGGTCATGAGGTGATTGTGGATGCTATAAATTTCGAGATGAGCCGCAATGGACAGGTATATTTTGTTAATGATCGTATTAGCAACTTGCCTGAAATCGCTAATCTCATTACGAAATATATCCCTGATTGCAGAATTGCGATTGGTCATGGTCAGATGAAGCCTGAGGAATTGGAGAAAATCATCATGGGTTTTATGAATTACGACTATGATGTGCTCCTTTCTACAACTATTGTGGAAAATGGTATAGATATTTCCAACGCCAACACCATTATAATAAATGATGCCCATCGATTTGGTCTTAGTGATCTTCATCAGATGCGTGGTCGTGTAGGTCGTAGTAACAAAAAAGCATTCTGTTACTTGCTTGCACCTCCAAAAAGTGTCTTAAGTCCTGAGGCACGTCGTCGTTTGGAGGCATTGGAGAATTTTTCCGAACTAGGAAGTGGTTTTAATCTTGCGATGCAAGACCTTGATATTCGTGGTGCCGGTAACCTTTTGGGCGCTGAGCAGAGCGGATTTATGGAGGATTTAGGTTATGAAACTTACCAAAAGATTCTGAATCAGGCTGTTACAGAACTCAAGAATGACGAGTTCAATGATCTTTATGCTGACCAGATAGCTGCTGGTGAGAATATTACAGGTGACGATTTTGTGGATGATTGTGCAGTTGAAAGTGATTTGGAAATGTATTTTCCAGATACTTATGTGCCAGGAAGTAGTGAACGAATGCTTCTTTATCGAGAATTAGATGCCATTGAGGATGATAATGCTCTTGATGAATATCGTCGGAAACTTATCGACCGATTTGGTCCTGTTCCAGAAGAAGGAGAGGAATTGATGCAGGTAGTACGCCTTCGTCGTCTTGGTAAACACCTCGGTTGTGAGAAGATTATCTTGAAATCTGGCAGAATGCAACTGCAATTTGTTAGTAATTCAAAGAGTCCTTTCTATCAAAGTGGGGTATTTGCTGATGTAATTACCTACGTAACTCAGCATGTAAGGGAGTGTAATTTGAAGGAAAAGAACAATAAACGCTTTATGGTGATAGAAAATGTTGAAAGTATTGTGCGGGCAAACACTATTTTATCCACCATTTCATCTAGATAATTGATGTTTTTATCTAGAAAAAAGCTAATGTTAACAAAAAATACACCTATTAATAACAAAACCGACATATGCAAATTACAGAAATGTTATATCTTTGCATTGTCGAAAGAAATAAACGACATAGGGTTTTAGGAACACCTTACTATGTAATAGTAAAACGAGCCTAATTCCTTAACGCTCTTTGAATAAGTAATAAGATGTTTAATGCGAATAAATTAACTTAAGAGTAGTTAGAAATAACCACTTAAGTGTTTCTCCCTCAAACGTCGGTTTGAATCGGAGGAATTAAGATGAAGGATTTTATAGTTAGAGTGCGTGAGCATTTTACTATAAAACCTGAATCAAAAAAAGGACTTGCTTTTGCAAGTCCTTTTTTTGTATCTATAGGTTTCTTAATCCTTAAGAAGCTCTTCTATTTGTGCAGCGATATTCTCGATCTTCTCGGTTGGCTCGAAGCGGGCAACAACTTGTCCCTTTTTGTTAGTCAAGAACTTTGTGAAGTTCCATTTGATTTCTGCGCTCTCTTTGTAATTAGGATCAGCTTCTGAGAGCATCTTGTCGAGAACTGGGTAAATAGGGTGGCTTTCGTCCCAACCTGCGAATCCTTTCTCTTCCTTAAGGAATTTATAAAGAGGTTCTGCGTCGTCGCCATTTACCTTAATCTTCTTGAATCTAGGGAATTCAGTACCAAAATTGAGTTTGCAGAAGTTGTGGATACTTTCGTCAGTACCTGGAGCCTGCTGTCCAAACTGGTTGCATGGGAAATCAAGAATTTCGAAGCCCTGTGCATGGTACTTTTCGTATAGGTTCTCCAACTCTTCATAAGTAGGAGTGAAGCCGCATTTAGTAGCGGTATTTACGATAAGGAGCACTTCGTTTGCATACTCCTTGAGTGAAACCTCTTTACCCTTTCTGTCTTTAACAGAGAATTCGTAAACTGTTCTCATTTCTTTTTTTTACTTGTTTTATTTGGTATTAATGTTGTTGATGCAAATATACTAATAATTTTAGAAGAATCATCATCCTCGCGGCATTTTATTTCAAATTCTTGATATAGTTATCGCCTTATTATAAACGCAAAAAGACCGCTCGTTTCGCAACGCGCGGCCTTCCTGAAACTCCCTCAAACAAAGTGGAGGGTAGTTTACGATTAATCTATCATTTAACTTTTCTAAGAACTGATGCAAATATAGCACTTTTTATGATTATAATTGGAGTAATTTCTGTTTTTCTGAGGGGTAAATTCTATTTTTAACACCTTTTTACTGGAATTTAATGTAATTGAACTTGTTTTTTAACTTATTCCTGCTCCTTTTGTGTTTTTTCTTTTAAACAAATAGGTATTTTTGGCTGCTTTCAATAAGTCTATATAGTTTTTATTTTTTGAATAAAATGATTCTTATTCTTGTTTTTTCTACTTTTGATAGCGATGATTCTCTTCGTGTTTTCATCTTCAATTCATTTCTTTTCTAAATTTGTTGTTTTCTCTTTCTTTTCTGTTCCTTTCATTTTATTTTGGCTAACCTATTATTTCTTCTTACCAGATAATTAATAGGAATTATTTAATTATGTTTATTTTCTCCAGTTTACAGGTATTCGTTATAGTTAGCCAATATTTGTTGCTCGTGGCTTACCCTCTCTTTGATCTCCCCCACAAGTGGGGGAGAAATGCAGGGTATTTAGTTTTTGTAATTATCAACGCTAATATTTCCTCATTTCTCAATATTATCTTGAATGATTTCATTATGGTGTTTCTTCTTTGCTTTTGTGGTTGCTCTTCTCGTTTGCATAGGAGAGCCGTAATGACTGGTTGTTGAATATAGAATGGGTTATAAATTCAGTTATAACACCATATTATAATGGTTTGTCAATATCCGTTGCTCGTGGCATTCCCTCTCTTTGATCTCCCCACAAGTGGGGGAGAAATGCTGAATATTTAGTTTTCGTAATTATCAATGCTAATATTTCCTCATTCCTCAATATTATTTTGAATGATTTCATTATGCTGTTTCTGCTTTGCTTTCGTTGACTGCATTATTTCTTATTTGCCTAAAAATGAAAACCCCAGGTGCAGATGATTAATTCCTGTACCTGGGGTATGTATGTAACTTCAATAATTGAGTTTATTAACTTTCCTCTTCATCCTCTTTGTCGCGATACTCAGAAGGAGTCATGCCGACCTCTTTCTTGAATACCTTAGAGAAGTACTTCGGATCGCTGAAACCAACACCGTAGGCAATCTGTGATAAGGTCTCATTCGAGTTCTTGATGAGTTTCTGAGCTCTCAGCAAACGAATGTGTCGAACCAGATCAACAGGAGTCATACCAGTTTCGGTCTTGATCTTTGAGTAGAGGACACTGCGGCTCATACCTACCTCCATAGCGATGTCGTCAATCTTGAGGCTTGGATTTGCCATATTCTCATTTACATAGTCGATTACCTGGCGGATTACAGGATCTACACCATCCTGTTTCTGCTGTGTATCTTCCTCTTGCTTAGGATTTGCAATCTCTAAAGATTCCTGCTGCTCAGAAATCTGACTGTCGATATCAACAGGCGAGCTTGTCACCACAATAGGACGAACTGTTGTTGTCATTGTGTCTGCATCTTCCTTCTCCTGAATCATCTTCAGAACATTCTGCTGATACATCTGCTGTTGCATCAATACGTTCTTGATACGGCCTCTCAGGTAGGTTGCAGAGAATGGTTTCGTGATATATCCCATTACACCCTCGGCAATACCCTGATTCTGGTCCTCGATAGAGGCTCTTGCCGACAATATAATAATAGGTATATGAGCAATATCTGGATCCTGCTTAATGCGGTGTACCATTTCCAAACCATCCATTACCGGCATTGTGATATCAGTGAGGATGAAGTCTGGCATTTCCTGCTTTGTCTTCTCAAGACCGATTGCTCCATTTTCTGCCTGCAGAATGTTGTAGTCTTTGTGCAGAATGCTATAGAGGAATGCGCGAAGTTCTGGGTTGTCATCAACGATGAGGATAGAGGTTGACTTGCTTTCCTCGTTTTCTTCTTCTATTGTGGATTCTTCGATATTTCTCAGATATTCGCCTGCATTCTCATCTGTGATACCTTCTGTATCCTGATTAGCGAATACATCGTTAGTGTATCCGTCACCCATTGTGAAGTTGTCGTTATCATACTTCAGCATCTTGTTCACGATGTCGAGCATGTTTGATGAATTGTTCTTCACCATCTGCAGTAACATTTTTCCCTTTTCAGAGAGTGTCTCTGTGCGCAGAACCTCTCCAACAGGTCCACCGATAAGTGAGAGTGGTGTGCGAATCTTGTGAGACATATCACTATAGAATTCAGACTTCATCTTGCTAATGTTGTGATCAAACTTTGCTCTCTGTCTTACATTATATAAATGTACGCCGATGAAGATGAGTGAGAGCAGAATTCCCACATAGAACATCTTACCCCATATACTTTCAGAGAAAGTAGGGTGGGCGTAGATTTTCAGTTCGGTGATGTTATTACCTGCCCATACACCGTGTGTATTGGTAGCCTTTACTCGAAGAGTGTGTTCACCATAAGGGAAATCGTTAAAGGATACATTGTGTGTGCTTCCCAGTTGTTCCCATTTTCCGTCATCGAGCTGGTAGGCATACTTCATCTGATAGTTGCGTGAATAGTCGAGTGAAGCAAAGTGAATTGCTACATTTCGCTTGTCAGATGGTATGTCGAGTAATGGTGTATGTAGTATAGGGGTAGGCGCATCTGTACCAGGGTGAGTGGCATAGGTGAAGATGATCTTCGGCACATAATTGGTCTTCGTGAACTTTCCTGGCTGGAAAGAGAAGGCACCGCCCTTCATGCCCACAGAGATGCGGTTGTCCTTCGCATCGTAGTATGGGGTACAAGTTGTGAAGTTCAGGTTAGAGTCGAAATCATTAGGACCAAACACATTCACCTCTTTTGTCTGAGGGTTGAAAAGGTTGATAGTCGACTCACGAATTACCCAGATATTTCCGTCACCATCCTCGATAATACCCTGTGCAGTACCACCTTCTGGGTTGAACTGCTTCAGAGTTTCTACCTGTATATTGTCCTTGAGCAATGAGTTTCCATTATACATCTCAATTGCTCCACCAATTTCAGAGATATAGGTCTTACCATCACTTGCTGTAAAAATATCTGCGATGTCATCTGCAGAAAGCGAGGTGCAGTGTGGCTTCTTGATGTGCTGGCTGATGAAATACCTTATCTGGTTTAGGTTTCTGATATCATTCTTGAAAGCTACCAAACCATCAGTTGTAGCCAGACGGATCTCATTACGATAGCTGATAATTCTTCTTACGAACTGGAATTGATTCTTTGGATAGCTCGTGAAGAAGTTCTCTGTATTGAGGAAAGATACACCGCTGGCATCCTCCTTTACAAGGTTGATACCTCTGTTGGTTCCTACCCAGACTTTTCCATCACGATCAACTTCCAGCGACTGCACTTTGTTGCTGTTGAGTGAGCTCTTGCTGTCGTTGTGGGTGTAATGTTGTATCTGGCCATTATTATAGGTATAGAGTCCATCTCCATCGGTGGCAATCCATATTTTTCCATTCTTGTCTTTTTCCAGTGCTGTAATAGCGGCACCATTACTAAAGGTAGTATGTTGATTTTGGAAACTTCCACCTTGGTTGAGAAAATCCAGTCGTGAGGCTCTTCCTTTCTCGTTGAGTGAGAGATTAGAGACACTACCATCCGAGTAGCCTCCCCAATAGCTGCTACCATCCTTGAGCAAGGTCTTCATATCCTTTTCGCCCGAATAGTGGCCCACATAGAAGTTGTGGTACTTGAAGTTGAGCTGCATCAGGTTGAAATGACCTGTTACCCATAGAATCTTCTGGTCGCTGATGAAGTACTTATCGATGTATGGAATGACCTTAGCGTCATTATAGGAATAGGTTACTAGTGGGAAAGCCTCCAGTTCTCCCTTTTCCTCGTTGTAGTAAGCAAAAGATCCGTTGTTTGGAATACACCAAATTGTACCATGCTCGTCCTCCATGATAAAAGGCACACGGCTGGTGGTTCTTAGCTTGGAATCCTCAACATCGGCTGTCATCCATCTAGTATGCCAGGTTTTAGGGTCGAGCAGAGTAATACCATTACCTTGAGTGAACACCCAGATTCTCTTCTTGGAATCCTGGAAAAGCTTCACTACGTGTGCAGAAGGCTGATTAGGATTCTGTACAGGAATCAATGTGAACTTGTGGGTGTTAATGGTATAAAGACCGATACCCTGGTCGGTTGACAGCAATACGTGATTATCGCCTGACCTCAGCAGTGAATGAATCTCTGTGATTTCAGGCGGAAGCTGGATTTCGATCGGACATTTTGTACCCTTGAGATAGTAGGCAAACTTACCCTCGTAGGAAGAGAGGAAAACATATTTGCCTACGGATACCATGTCATCGTACTTGGTGTCGCAGAAGAATTCGGTACCATAGATATAGATGCCTCTGTCGGTGAAAAGCCATTCACGGCCCTCATCATCGAGTTGTACACTCAACATCTTTCGAGCCTGGCCCATCTTGAAACGGTCGCCATAGCCAATGGTAGTTTCTTTGGTGAAGGTATGCGTTTTCTCATCCACACGGATGATAGCATGGTTGGTGCTGTCGGAGATCCATGTAACACTATCCCTAAGTGGATAAACGCGGTCGGCGATAAAGTCAAAGCCATAGATTTCCTTTACGGCACTACTCACATCGTGAAATTCGCTGCTTCTAGTGTCGAAAAGATATAAATGGTCATCACCAGTTATCACCCAGATATCACTAAAGACATTTGGGTGGAGATATTTTATACGATTGGTTGAGAGGAAATCAAGATCGTCACCAACTTCGTCGCGAAATGTAGAAAAGTGGTAGCCGTCGTAATAACAGAGTCCATTCCAAGTGCCGAACCACATTAAGTGATCGGGTGCCTGGTCGAGGTCACTGATGGTGTTTGCAGCGAGTCCGTCCTCCAATGAGAATACTCTTACGTCGCAATAGGGTTGGGCCATTGCTGACAATGCAAACACACACTCCATTATGAAAACGACTAATCTCTTCTGTGGCAATAGAATCATAGTGCTGAGTGTTTATTGGCATCACGAAGTTTGTGGCAATAAATGCGTTAATGCGATTTGTCTTCGGATGTTTAGTTTAATGTTTACTTATCGATATAATTTAATGCAAATTTACTCAAAAAGTTGTAAAGTTGCAACAATTATAGTAAATAAAATCTACTTTTATATTATTATTTCTTGTTTTCGAACAAATCCAATATTTTATTGCAAGAAATATTCGCTCAGTATTACGGATATGTCCAATCTATTTAGTATCTTTGCAGGCATAAACAGCAATTTACTAATTAATTTTATTAGATTATGAAGAAGAAATCAACGCTATTCACACTTGTATTTATCTCGATTTTGTCACTTTGCTTTACTTCTTGTCAGACTGATGAACAACAGCTTGCCTCTTACCTCGATGGTATTTGGGAAGGCAATATTACTAACGACAAAGATAGATGGGATGTAACTATGGAATTTGTTCAGGAGAATCCTTATAGTCGAAGTGGCTATGGTTATGAGGAAGATCATGGATGGAGAAATGGCAGCTATACACGAGTAAGATTCACTTGGGCTGTAGATCTGAGTCGCCGATTGATTTTGTTGAGATATAGTGATGGAACAAATGTAGAGGTGGAATACGATCGCCTTCCATATTCTGATCGGTTGAGTGAACGCTTTACTGGTTGGATGTATACTGATAGAAATTCAAAAGCATCTTTCTACCTTCTTAAAACTGGTAATCATTCCAATAGAGATCGTGATTACTATGATGATTATGGCTATAGTAAGCAGCAAACTGTTCCTACAGAATAGTTCTTATATAATTAAGGTATGAAGTCCTCCGTAGAAAATAGATTCTGCGGAGGACTTTTTACTTTTAGCTTTGTTGCTTATCTAGTGGCATACCTCTCTGTCTAGAAGTCTTCACTATCCTTCCTGCTCCCCAATGCAAATGGGGAGGGTATCTAATTTTATCTATATCAAAGTCACGAACAACCTTATTATAGAGGGAAATGAAGCCCTCTCCCTGAAGGGGAGAGCGGGGAGAGAGGCTTCTCTTTTCTGGAGGGGAGAGCGGGGAGGGAGTTCTTCATCCCTCCAACACTATAGGGAAATCCCCCGCCCAAATAGGAAATATTCCTCTTTGCGTGAATAAAATATGCTTATCTTTGCATCAGTTTTAATAAACAACAATTCGTGAAACTTTTAAATATTACGAGTATGAAACGTTTTTCTACATATATGACAATGCTGGTTTTAGCAGCTATGACAATGACCCTCACAGGTTGTGAATATGATGACTATTATGATGACCCATGGTGGTATTCACATAACAATGGATCCTATGGTTATAACAACAACTATTATAATGGTAGAGATGATTACGGCAATAGTAATAATGGAAATACCATTATCGACGAAGCTCAGGTTCTCGCAGGTGAGTGGGGCGGAACTGCAAAGTTCTACAACAATGCAACAGGCGAAACTGCTGAATATAATGCCAGCTTCATCTTCGTTCAGAACAATTCAACTGCAACAAAAGGTACTGGTATTGAGCAGGACTATATAATGGAGAACGGACAGATAACCGATGAGCAGACATTGCATTTCGACTGGTATATCGCTGAGAATGGCAATATCTATGTGAAATATGCAAGTGGTAACACATTCGTTCTTGATGCAGCCGCCAACCAACACGGATTCTGGCTTAGCGAAAAAGATGGTACTTTCGAAGGTTACATGTTAGGCTCAAATAATAACGACTACATGTATATCAACCTTTCAAGAGTGAGAAGCTATGCTAAGGGTACCACATCAATCGTAAGAAAGGACTATGGTTCTAGCTTTATAGCTAAACCTAACAATGATAATATTGTGAAAAAGTTGCCTAAGAGATAAACATTGAAACATTAAAACACGTTTTAGAAAATTAGGTAAAGAGAAATACCTAGCGCATTTATTAGACATAACATGGAAAAAGCCAAAACTCTGAGAAGAGTTTTGGCTTTTCGCTGTTTATATCAGCTTAATATCTTAATTGGAAAGTCCCCAGAGACGCTTGATGTTTTCAACTGGAGTGCTTTCAACCTTGTTTTCGATGTCGTCGGGAAGGTTGCAGAAGAAATCTATTCCAGTCTTTTCTTCAAGGTCATCAACGTTAACTACGTATGGACTGAGGTTCTTGCTGCTATTGGCCTCGTGCTTAAACCAGAAACCAATCGCTCTGTAACCAAGATAGTTCTTGCAGAGAACCACAGCATAGTAGTATTGTGGAATAACCATGCCATGAACTTTGTTTGGAAGAATCTGTTCCGATTTATCGATAGTTCCGCCCTTAACAACATAGAGCGTGTCGGCAAAAGGATGCGTGTTTCCATTGCTATCCTTGATGCTTTCTTTCTTCTTGTTGCGTACCCAAGCCTCCATGGTTGCCCAGACATAGGCATTGAAATTATTCAGCTGAGGCATCATGTTGGTGAGATAGAATGTCTGATAGTTTGCCATGAATGAGTTTACACGGTCTTGGGATGGGCACATGTGACCATGGTCATAGCCAGAACTATAGAATGGATCGTTTGCCAGCCAACTGTCGGGAAAATCTTCATCTTGTGGATACTGAGGTTGACCCTTGCTTGAAGGATAGTAACGACTTACATTCTGCATGTTGTTGCTATCATCGATCTTATAGCAAGACCATCGGCAGGACTTTAAATCCCTATCCCATTCCACAGCATAGTTGAAGGCACCGTTGGCATAATGAGCTACCACAGCGCTGCTGCCACCTCTCAACTTCGGGAATTCCAGGCTAGTTACAATTCCTGGTGTTTGTTCAGTAACCAAATTTTTGTTTGTGTTGTTTACATCTACCTGTGTTGTGTTACCCTGTTCGCTATTTGAACCATTGCCAGATTCATTGTCGTCACTTCCGCAGGAAGAGACGGCGAGGCCGAGTGTGAGGCCTAAAATCAAAGAATAAAATCTCATGTTGCGAATACTTATTGAAAATAGAAAAAGTGCGACCGACCGTATATGCAACTACGCTCGAACGCACTTTTATAGATAAATATATCCTTGTATCTTTAAGAAAGAAGGTATATATTACTTCTTAAGCTTACCGTAACGGTTCATGAAGCGGTCAACACGACCTGCTGTATCGACAAGCTTGCTCTTACCTGTATAGAATGGGTGAGAGGTGCTTGAGATTTCGACCTTTACTACTGGGTAAGTTTCGCCTTCAAACTCTACTGTATCGTTAGTCTTGCATGTAGACTTTGTAAGGAACATATCGCCGTTGGACATATCCTTGAATACGACGGGACGATAGTCTTCTGGATGAATACCTTGTTTCATTTTAATCTATTATTTATTGTTATTAATATTATTATCACGTTAAGGACATTAGCCCAAAGAGCGTAATTCGGATGCAAAAGTACAAATATTTTTGCTATCCACCAAATATAGAGCTATTTATTTTCTGTTAAATGCTGTTTCATCTGGCCTGAATAATTCATGGAATATCTTTACCATACTACTTCTCCCCCGTGTAACGGGGGAAATATGAGGATATACCGAAGATTAAGCAGCAAAGCTAATTTGAAATTAGCATATAAACTTTGCTCGTGGCATACCCTCTTCTATGTTGCTTTCCAAATAATTGGAAGATATTTATTTTTATTTAACTATTGATAATCAACTTGTTA
>CAJOPE010000054.1 GCA_905236815.1 uncultured Prevotella sp.
ATCGTTTCAATTTTAGCCGAGCTCAGGACGTTTTGCGTTTTCTTCTTTGGTTCGGTTTCTTCTTTGACACCAAAGAAGAAATGAACAGATAGCAGCAATGCTATACCCCTCTATCAAGGGAGAGCGGTACGACTTCCAGTCGCAGTTATCCATCTGCAGGTGCAAGCACCAGCAGTTACTTTATAGGGTGACGTCTCCGACGTCAGTGCAACGAAGAAAGCATTTCTTGCATTCTTCTTTAGCAAAGAAGAAAAGAACAAGCGGCAGTAATATCATTTGCTTCTTTATTAAAGAAGAAAAGAGCAAAGCATTTCGGTTCCTTTAGCAAAGGAACAAACCCTTAAATCGGTTTCTCCTGATTTTCTTCCGAAAGAAAATCAGAAACCTCCGGATCCTCCATGGAGAAATCCAGAGGAGCGTCCTCTGGCTCAAACCCAATCTTTCCCTCCTTTTGGATGGTTTCCAAAAGGTTTCCGCGCAAAACCGGAACCTTGACAGGCTTTCCATCGGAAGCCGTCTGGTAGCCACCCCAGCGCCTGCTCATTTTGTCCATGTAGATGAGGCACTTATCCTGTCTTCCGTTCTGGTCCCATCGCATCTTCTCCACCTTCAGCGTTCGCATGTTCGTCTGTGGCTCCAGCTCATCCTTCTCCAGAATCACCCCCACATCACATTTGTTGTAGATGTTTCCCGTACCGCTGATCTCGTAGAGCGACATTGAGGCCCTGCCGTTGTTGCCCGGCTTTCTCGGGTGCGCCACCAGTATCACCAGCACCTGATATTGATGGGCAAAGGCGATGAGCTTGTCGAGAATCACATTCTCCTCGTCGAGCGGATTGTTGCCCGGCGTGTGACGGATATAGGCGGCAGGGTCGATGAGCAGCACCCGGAAGCTGTCGTTGCTCTTTTTCTTGGCGATCGCACGGTCGAGAATCTCGTCGATGGTGGCATAGCGGTCGGCATCGATATGACAGATCAGCCTGTTCAGGTCGCTCATGGTTCTGTCAAAAACTTTCTCGTCCAAAGGGTTGCTTACGCCACTGCCGCGGAACTCCCTTCCCACAATCATCTGCGCATACTCGAAATAGTGGATGGCCACCGGATATTTCTCTGGCGAGAACACCAGCGCCTTCCAGTCGTAGCGGATGGCGAGGAAGAGGATGATGTAGTCGGCAAATGCACTCTTTCCCGAACCTGGCAGACCGGTGAATACGTAGAAGCGGCCAAGCTCGAAACGGCAGATCTCGTCGAAACCAGGAATGTCGATCGTCTTGCCCATCTCGATGCCATTCGACCAATAGTCGTGTACCGCCCCAGCTACATCCTTCGCATTGATGATACCGCTGATTTCCACCTGCTTCGCCTCGGCAATGCATCGGTTCACCACATCGGCACCCTCCGCCATCAGCACCTCGTTCAAGTCCTTGTAAACGGGCAGGTCGCCGGGCTTCGCATCAGGATTGGCCGGCCAGTTCACTTCCTTGCATCGCCAGGCCCCTAGAAAGTCGATGAGCTGGTGTCGGCAGAAGATGCCCGGCTCATCCATATCCCCCGCAATGATGAACGTCTTCACGTTGTCGAGCAGCGACTGATAGCGGGCAAACTGGTCCATCTTTCCCTGGGCACCATTGCCCACACTTATCACGTTTCGGATGCCACAGTTATAGGCAGCCACCACATCCGAAGGACCCTCCACGATGACGATCGTATCGAAGTGCCGGAGCGCATTCACGTTGTAGGGAATCACCTCGAAAGTACCGCCAGTTTCGAAGAAAAACGACTTGCTGCCATCGGCATTCAGAACCTTGTGCTGCACGTTGCGAACAACCCCATCGTCGAAGTAGGGGAATACCAGGTTGTAGCGGCCGGCATGTTTCGAGTCCACCTCCCAGCGAATGTCGAGCACACTGATGGTACTCAGACTCCAGCAGCGCTGCTCGAAGTAGTCGGCAATCTGTTTTGGGGGCTGTGCATCGGCGAGCGAGAACGCCTTCAGTTCCGTGGGCTTCAGCACCTTCACGTTCTTCGGAATCACCATCTTCTCCTTCTCGGCATCCCTCTTGAAGCCGTGGAAAGTGTACACCGGTCCCGACTGGTATTTCGTGTGTGTCTTCACCCATTCCTCGTAGCGGTCCTCCATCTGCCACGAAGCCCCGCAGTGCATGCAGTGCCCCAGACCATACGCATCGTCGTGAGCCACATGAATGCTGGCGCACAACTCGTGGCGCTTCTTGCGAAACTGACTGCAGAACGGACAAGTGATGTGCATCTCGCCATCCAGAATTCTGCGTCGGATGATGATATTCCACGAGATCGTACCCTTCCAGTTAGAGTCTGCCATAGCCGAAGCCCTCCTTTCTGGCAATCCTCATTGCCTTGCGTTCCGCCTCGATGTCGTAGTCATCCCTGGCGAGATCGATCCACCGTCGGCGGACAAAGCTCCATACCGCAAGCGAGTTAGGCGCAGGAGCCGCATCCTTCGGAATGATCTTTCCGTCGAGCGTAAGTCGCCGTCCCTTTTCGTCAAGCTTTTCATACAGACTGCGCCGAGGTGGAACGCTACCCGTTTCCGCCTCCTGCGCATCAGTTATATTATCTTCTTCGTTAGAAGAAGTATCTTTATCTATATCTTGCGCGCTTGCGCTATGCGCGTTCTTATTAATGCCATACGAAATTCGTAGCAATTTACTTGTAAAAGTTTTGCCATTAATATCGAAAAGATTGAAGTCTTTTATGATACTTTTCATGAACTTTGTACTCTTACTACCGAACGCTCCGATCATGTGAAGTGTACTCTTGTCGAAGGTACCGATACAGTTGTTGCAATTCGAGAGATAGAGCAAAACGGCCATATAAGCCCCAAGCCCCTCGAAGCCATATCGCTCCTGGATTCCTGCCATTTCTGGCATATAGAGAAGATTCTTCCGAATCTTAATGTAACCGACGTTTTTTGTCATAATCTTTCAGATTGAATAGTTAATATTACTACTATCAAGACTATCGGTTTTAGAAAAAAAGATGGAAAGGGTCAAACCGTGCATCAGTTTTGGGCTTCCACCGAAGCCAGCGTGTATTACTTAAAGTATTAGGGCACGGCTCAATCCTACCATCCGTAATTTCTTACTGATAGTGGTGGCCCTGAATTGCCCTAAATTACACGCTTTTTATTCTGATCGCAAATCAGGTTTGATGATGCAAAGGTACTTATTTTCCAGGACCTAGCCAAATATTTCAGCAAAAATTTTCGATTAATTTTTAAAGTGTTATTATTTGATAATTAGGATAATCATTGGGAAATTTATGATTTTTTTAGAATCGCTTTTGGTGGGCGAAAAAAGTGATAGAAAATCTTAAAACTATTGCCTGACGTTACATTAAATTCATATATTCAAGATAGATGCTGATGGAAATTTTAAAAGAAACAAATCTACTCCCCCAGTTGTGGAGGTTCCTCTCCTCGTTTGCCTCGTGGAGTAGGAGGGGAAGTAAAGACGATAGGATAAGAGAGAAGGTATGCCACAAGCAAGCAGCAAGTCTCATAGAAAAGCATAGCAGAGCCTTTTTAATAGGTAGATGAAGTGGAAAAAAGTAAGTAAAAATTTTGCTATCTATTAAATAATGTGTAAATTTGCATCTTGTAAATTTACATAATTAGACAAAAGCGGCATAGTAGAAACTCTGCGGGTTAGCAATAGCCCAGAAGCTGGACTCATCACTAAGTCCAAAAGGCGCATTATCGCCTTGTGTGAACCCTTTTCGAGCGGATAGTATTTGAGGAAAGGGAGAGGGAGGACTATGCTGTAAAATCTTTGTTTTGTTAACTATTTCTTTTCTTAGAAGGATGAGTACGTATAAGTATCAAATCTCTAATTACCATGCAATTCAATACGCTGATATTGAATTAAAGGGTATTACAGTACTATCTGGAGTCAATGGCTGTGGAAAGAGTACTATTTCACGTTGGCTTTACTACATAGTAAATGTGATAAATCGATTTGATGAATTGTGTTTTAATAAAGCAAAGTCACAACTTGTAAATGCACTTCAACAGTATTTCAAAATATATGAATTGATAAATTCTGAAAAGGAAATTGTTTCGGTCAGAACTTTTTGGGAGACTTATGATAGTGTACTTTCATTAAACTATCAAAATCGTTCTTCTTTGGAGTTATTATTTGACAACAATGCTAATTGTGAAAATGAATTTGAAAAGGCACTTGCTGTTTTCTTTGATCATCCAGAATTAAGGATAGTTTCTCAAGGTCAGGAGTATCGTATTTGGAATGCATTAAAGCTAAGAGACATGTCAGGAAGTTATTTGGATCGACTTACGGCATGGCACAATCAAGTGATAGAGGATAGAGAACAGATGAAAGGCGAGTTTCTGAAGATGTCGACAGAAAGAAGCATTTCACATCTAGCAAGTTTTATCAGTTCCGAATATGGAGAGCGAGATGAATATCCTGGCAATATAGATTTGTTGGAAGATGGTGTTTCTGTCTTGACTTCAAAGGTTGGTATGCTGTTAGGTCTGGATAGAGCAATATATATTGATACCCCGATGGCTGTAACATCTATGGATAATAATCCTTATTGGCAGGATTTGAAGGAGATGTTAACAACTTCTTCAAATAAAGGGGATTTCTCAAAATTCGATGAAATTGGAAAACGAATTAATGAGATAATAGGAGGAACTATCTCATCGAAATCAGATATGATTTCAAAAGAGTTGTATTTCAAGTCTGTTAACGGTGAGGAAATCAAACTGAAAAGTGCAGCAACAGGAATTAAAACCTTTGCCTATCTGTTTCAATTACTCAAGAATGGCTATCTGAATGAAAAGTCCTTACTGATAATCGATGAGCCGGAAGCTCATCTACATCCTCAGTGGATTGTTGATTTTGCAAAGATATTAATTGTATTGCACAAGCAACTAGGCGTGAAAATATTGTTGGCAAGTCATAATCCTGATATGGTAGCGGCTTTACAGTCTTCCGCAAACAAGGAAGATCTACAGGATGAGATCAATTTCAATATCGCAAAGCCTGGAGACAATGGAAAATATTGCTTTTTTGATTTAGGAAATGATATTGCAGAAATATTTGATTCCTTTAATATTGCACTAGACAAAATAGAGGAAATGGGAGGAGAAGATGAATAGTAAAATATTCGATAATAAAACTCTTCAGCGACATTCCATTTACAGTAAGTGCCACTCCACATTGGTTCAGAATGAGGCTAAGAAAAACGGAAGACTTTTGTTGGTAGAGTTACGAATGAACTATCTTCGTGCTGATAATTTGAAATGTCAATCTATGGAGAAGAAGGTAACACATACTCGACAGCTTTTAGGGCGTGATATTCAAATTGACAAAAATAGCTATTTTGTTTTTGATGACAAGCATATTTCAATTTTCCGAAGTTTTCTGAGTAGAAGAAAACGGGCAGGAAATTACAAAGATTGGCAATTTGTGTCAGTTTCTGATATTAAAAAGGAATTTGGTATATAAAAAAATATGAAAGGTTATCTTAGAATTGAAAATGTAGGCCCAATTCGTCAAGCAGAAATTAATTTGAAAAAGATTAATGTGTTTGTGGGACCTCAGAGTAGTGGCAAGAGCACAATTGCTAAGATAATCAGCTTTTGTCAGTGGTTGGACAAAGATGTTCTAACTCATCAATCTACCAGCTATATCGATGAGATATACATAAAGGAAAAATTGATGAGCTATCATAATATGGAAAGCTACTTCAGCACAGATTCTGTTATATATTATGAAAGCGAAGTTCTCACTTTTCATTATAGTAGTTTAGGGATAGAGGTAGAATTCGTAAAATCAGGAAAAGAACAGTCGGTTGGTAAAATTGCTTATGTACCTTCCGAGAGAAATCTTATAGCTATTCCAAACATTACAAGTCTGAATATGGGAGCCAATTATATTAGAAGCTATCTTTTTGAGTGGTTCTCTATCCATTCAAGATTTCAGAAGGATCACAGTATAGGCCTTTTGAATCTTGGTATGAAGTATACATATGATGAAGCATCTAAGAAAGATATTGTTGAAATGAATGATGGTTCAAGAGTAACTTTGTCAGATGCCTCCAGCGGAATGCAATCAATAATTCCTATGATAGCATTTATAAGTTATGTTACGAATCTGATATTTTCTGATGTTGTAGATATTTCTTATGAACGTTATGCACAGTTACAGAAGGTTCTTGTAGAAGCTAAAGTTGCGGATTATAGTGAACTATCAGAGAGGTTGTCAAATTCTCATTTCACCAATTTAATCATCGAAGAGCCTGAATTAAATATATTTCCAGCCACTCAATACGAGTTTGTTAAATGGCTGATTGCGCAGATGGATAATGGACGGGATAATACATTGACGATTACTACCCATAGCCCATACATTATAACAGCACTGAATAATCTTATTCAGGCATCAATTGTAGCTAATGTTGATGACCTGACAGGTATTAAAAGTACAATAGCTTACGATACCGTTAATGCTTTTTATGTAAGTAACGGGAACGTCAAGGATATCACAGATGATGAATTCCAATTGATATCCACTGATGATTTGGATGCAGCATCAGATATGATGTCGGAAGACTTTAATAAGTTGATTGCTCAATGAAGAAAATGAAAACAGCTTGCTGTCAAGTTACAACAGATAGCAATATTCTTTTTAAAGAGCAACAAAGTTCCATTGTATTTCATAATTCAAGAAATAAAGAATGTACAAAAGTCACAGTAGATGGATGTCAGATAACAGAGGGAGATCGATGTGATGGATTGTTGGTTGAAAATGATAATAAGAATGAGCACTTTGTAGAATTGAAGGGAACAGATGTTTCACATGCATTACTTCAATTAGAGCGATCCATAAGTCAACTGACAGATACAAAGGAAAAACATAAGAAAGTATTTTCGTATATTATTTGTGTGAACAATAGTCCTAAGAATACAAGTAAGATTGCAAAATTCCGCAAGAATTTGATGCAGAAATATCATGCAACTCTTGATATTCGAGAAAGAAGATGGACAGTAGAAATTAGATAGAGTTAAGTAATTCTGTGGATATAAAAATAACCAAAAAGGATATTCTTTGGAGCTATATTGGCCGTTTCTTCGGTATAGCTAGCAGTTTTATAACACTTCCTATAGTACTTCATATGCTTTCGCCAGAAGAGGTAGGTATGAATTATCTTATGGCCACTGTGAGCAGTCTTGTTGGATTATTGGATTTTGGTTTTTCACCTCAATTTGGCCGAAATTTTACCTATGTAAATAGTGGTGCAAAGAAACTATTAAAAGAGGGAGTAGACATTGATCATGATAATACTATAGATTATCATTTACTGAAAGTAATGATAGAAACTGCTAAGTTTGTCTATAGGCGTTTGTCTTTAATAATGACCATTCTTATGTTAACTGCTGGAACTTTTTATATTTGGCATGTTACAAATGGTTTTTCTAATGTGAAATATTCGCTATACATATGGCTGATTTACTGTATAGGAAATTATTTTAATGTTTATTTTAGATATTACAGTAGCCTTCTTAATGGGTCTGGAATGATAACTGAGCAGAATATAGCTAATATACTGTCAGGTGTGTTTGGAGTTGTACTTTCTGTAATAATGTTGTTGCTTGGTTGTGGCCTTTTTTCTATAGTAATCTCTTCATTTTTGTCACCTTGGCTGTCAAGATTTTATAGTCATAGAGTTTATTATACTGAAGAACTGAGGATTAAATTAACTGTAAAGGTTAATAAAAAGGAATTGTTAGATACCTTTAAAATTATTTGGTTTAATGCAAAGAAGCTTGGTATTAATTTCCTAGGGGCATACGCAGTAAACAAGTCTGGTATTTTCCTGGTTGGTTTATTTTTACCTTTGAAGGTTGTTGGACAATATGGCCTTTTAACTTCTTTGGCAACGACTCTAGTAAGTGTTGCTGGAGCTATGTTTGTTTCTTATATGCCAAAATTTTCTAGTTTAAGAGCTTCTAATAATGTTTTGGAATTTAAAAAGTTGCTTTCTTTTAACGTAATGATTTTTATGACAGTAATGTTATTAGGCAGTCTTTGCATAATATTTTTAGGTCCTTATATCTTAGTTTTTATTAAGTCTCAAACATCATTGCCTAGTGTCTTAATAATGTCGATTTATCTTTTGTCGGTTACATTAGAATGTAATCATAGCAATTTTGCAACTCTGATAACAACTAAAAATGAAATACCTTTTGTTGCATCTGGTCTTTTGTCAGGTTTTTTTATTGTAACATTGACATTGATAAGTTTAAAGTTCTCTTCTTTGGGATTATTAGGCGTTGTTATTGTTCCTTTTATTGTACAACTCTGTTATAATAATTGGAAATGGCCACTTTGGGTATTTAAAGACTTAGATATGGGAATTGGGGAATTTTTCAAGTTAGGTTTTCAAAATATTAAAAATAGATTTGTTGTAAAATCTACTGGTGAATAAGTAAAACCTGTTTTATTCGTCTGTATAATGCAAATTAAAATTATTAGTTGGAGAAGACATTTTAACCAGTCATGGTTTGATATTGTTTATGAATGGGAAGATATTATTGCAAGAATTGTATCCGCAAAAATAATACACCATAATATTCATGCCCATCGTTTTTTATTTTTATATAATTTGTTCTTGTCTTTTGGGAATAAATGGATCGTAAATTTTGTGATGAATGCAAAAGATAAGAACAATTGTAATAATAGAAAAACAATTCCCTGGATTATTGATTATTATTTAGAAGATGACAAACTTAAAGATTTTGAGAATAATTTTTCAAAAAATCCATTAATATTGATTTCTAGTGCTGAGGTATATCAATATTTAAAGGAGAAAAAGATTTCTTTGCCTATTAAGCATTTAGCTTTGTCCCTTCCTGATCAGTATAAATTTAGAAAAATCGCTAACAAGCCATATAATTTAGTTGTTGTTGGAAATCAAAATCCTGTTTTGCTTGGTTTCTTGGACAGATATACTAAGGAACACCCTGATTTTGAATATGTTTTTAGAACAGTAGAGAATGGACAATATAATTGTTATACCAACACAGGAAAGTTGGTCGGCAACACTAATAGTCACAAGGACTATATTGATTTGGTAAGTAAGGCCAAAGTTGTTTTGTATACAACCAAGGGAATAGATTCAGCTGCAGAGCATGCTCATGGCTATAATCAAATAACTCCTAGATTCTTGGAATTTATGGCGTTGGGATGCCATATTATTGCAAGATATAAAGATAATGCAGATTCACGTTATTATGAGATAGATAAGATAGCTCCTATGTGTGATACTTATGAGACATTTTGTCAGCAACTTAACTATTATATTTCTCATGATATAGATTATTCTTTGTATGATAATTATTTAGCGAAACATTATACTTCTGTTAGAGCAAAACAACTTTTGGAAATTTTAAAAGAACTTGATTGATGAAACGAGTTGCAATTATTGGTGCTGGTATTTCTGGATTATCATTAGGGCAAATGCTCAAAGATAAATATGAAGTAACTATTTATGAAAAAGAAAACACTCCTGGAGGTCTCATACGTTGTCAAAGGATTGAAGGGAGTTTATTTCATATTTGTGGAGGACATGTTTTTAATTCTAAAAACCAAGATGTATTGAAATGGTTTTGGAATCATTTTAATCAGGATACAGATTTTCAATTAGCTGATCGTAATGCTGTTGTTTTCATGCATGATGGAAAGCGTATTCCTTATCCAATAGAAAATCATTCCTACCTATTTGATCAGGATGTTTTAAAATCAATAATTGATGATTGGGTATATTTAGCTCAACATCAAGATGTTAAGCCAGAGAATTTCGAGGAGTTTCTAAAAGGTCGTTTTGGAAATACTTTATATCAGTTATATTTCAAACCTTATAACCAAAAAGTTTGGCGTCGAGATTTATCATCTGTGCCTTTGAGCTGGTTGGAGGGGAAACTCCCGATGCCAACAGTGTCCGAGATGATTTATAATAATATCCATCATGTTGAGGAAAAGCAATTTGTTCATAGTAGATTCTATTATGAAAAAAAGGATGGTTCTCAATTTATAGCTAATAGACTAGCAGAGGGCTTAAATATCCTCTATGGTAGGGATGTGAAAATAATATCCAAAAAAGATTCACTTTGGTATATAGACAATACTGAATATGATATTGTTGTTTATTGTGGTAACATAAAAGATTTACCAACTTTACTTGAAGGTGTTGATATTAGTTCATATACATCTGAAATAGGAAATCTTGAGTATCATGGTACAACATCAGTTTTTTGCGAAATCGATGCCAATCCGTATAGTTGGATATACCAGCCAAGTCCTTCTCATGAGTCGCATAGAATCATTTGTACAGGCAATTTTGCACCTTCTAATAATTCTGAGGGTAAAATGACAGGTACAATAGAATTTACTGATTATATTTCTGAAGATGAAATAATGGATAACTTAAAGCGAATTCCTCTTCATCCTAGATACATTACGCATCATTATAATCAGTGTACTTATCCAATTCAAGATAAGAACACTAGAACCATGATCCAAAATATAAAATCTGATTTAGCCAAGGATAATTTCTATTTTACTGGAAGATTTGCTGATTGGGAATATTATAATATGGATGTTGCTATTGCTGCATCTATGAATACGGTTAATAGCATAGAGCACAATAATTAACTCCAATAGTTTTTGCTATAATGGATAAACTTGTTAGTATTATAATACCTAACTATAATCATTCTAAATATTTGGATAATCGAATCCAAAGTATATTGTGTCAAACTTATCAAGAGTTTGAAATTATAATTTTGGATGATTGCTCTTCTGACAATAGTAAAGAAATAATAGAAGCATACAGAGATAATCCAAAGGTAACTCAGATTATTTATAATACTGTAAATAGTGGTTCTCCTTTTAAACAATGGAAAAAGGGTATTCAGTTAGCTAAAGGTTCAATAATATGGATTGCGGAAAGTGATGATAGTTGTGAACCTAATATTCTTGAAGAATTATTAAAGAGATACCTATCTAGTAATGCTGTTCTCGCATTTGCAAGATCACGTGTAATTGATCAAAATGACAATGAATTATTTTTTGACTTTCAAGATGATTTAAAATCGGATATCTCTCTAGATGGACATTCTTTCATTCAGCAATATTTGGTATATAAGAATGTTGTATGTAATGCTAGTGGTGCGATATTTTCAAAGGAAGCTGCTTTAAGAATAGATGATTCTTATATGACTTTCAAAGGATCAGGTGATTGGTTATTTTGGATTAATTTGGTTACTCAGGGAAATGTTGAGTTTATTAACCGATCATTAAACTATTTCCGAGTTCAAGGACAAAATGCAACTTTGAAAGTTATAAAGTCTGGGTTGGCAAAAATAGAGAATAAACGTATTTATGATTATCTTCTTGATGAAAGTATCATAGATGATGTTTTATATACAAAACTTCGTGATAGAGAAATAAAAAAGATTTATTTTTCACATTTGTATGATAAGGAAACACGGAATAATCTACTTCAATGTTGGCATGTTTCCAAGTTATATCATATAAAGTTATGGCTAACTGATCTTTTTATACGAATTAAAAAGTGATGAAAGAAATCAATATTCTTTTCATCGAGGACAATATTGATCCTACTACAGGTGGAGTAGAACGTGTATCATGGGCTTTGGCTAATTATTTAGATGCCTATGATATTCATTCCTACTTTGCGTTTGCAGGTTATGATTTTAAGGATGTTTCTGAGGAACGAAAGATCAAATTAAATTTCTATAAGGATGATCAAGCAATTCTTTCAGAGAAATTGAGTGATTTCGTTAGCCGAAACAAAATATCTATTATTATCGTTCAGAACATAGCCACTGATAAGATTCGCTATTGCTTCAGAAAACTGAGGGAAACATCGAATATAAAGATCATCTATTGTTTCCATCGAAATCCTGTATCTTCGAAATTATCCAGCATTTCTAGATATTACCGTTTTAAAGTAGCTGTTTATAATCTACTTCATGGTATAAAGCCACGCTATAACTTTGCAGAGATCGTAGAGGATGTTGATAAGTATGTACTTCTTTCGCCATCTTATATCCCTTCTTTCTCAAAGTTGTATAAGGTGAAATCTACCGAGAAATTGATGGCTATGCAAAACCCTGTGCCTTTTGCTTTTGAGGAACCTGATTTGAAAGTAAAAGAAAAGACAGTGCTTATTATTGCAAGATTCGAGGAACAGCAGAAGAATATCAAGAAGGCACTGGATGTTTGGCATAAGTTTGAACAGAAAAATTCTGATTGGCAGTTGCTAATAGGAGGCTATGGCGAGGATTATGAGGATGTTCTGAAATACTCGCAAAAATATAACTTCCAACGATGCAAGTTCCTGGGTAAGATAGAGAATCCTAGGGAACTCTATAAACAGGCATCTATCTATATGATGACTTCGAGATATGAAGGATATCCGATGACATTGCTGGAAGCGATGGAGTTTGGATGCGTGCCGGTTGTCTATAATACCTTTACCTCTTTGCAGGATATTGTGGAAGATGGTAAGAATGGATTGATTGTAAAGCCTTATTCTGTGAGCAAATATGTGGATGCGCTTCTTGAATTGGTTAACAATTCCGAGAAACGTAAGGAAATGGCAATTGCTGCTTACCAGAAAGTGAAGACTTCAAATACCATTGAGGCTATTGGAAATCAATGGGTACAATTTTTGAATAGTATGATGGATTAAGCGGATGAAAACAATTCTATATATAATAAATACGTATGGCTTTGGTGGCTTGAATCGTGTGATTGCCGAAAAAGCCAGCTATTTTACCGATAAAGGTTATCGGGTTCACATATTATGTGTGGATAATCAGAAGAATGTTGATGTAAAGAGCATCTATGATGAAAGAATCGTTCATCATACTATAGACCGGGATACTCTTGATAAATATCTGGCTATTCCTTTAATTGGCCGATTAATTCGTTTTGTCTATTATCGTTTGTTCTTGCTAAAGGCCATCTATTCTGTAAACCCAGATGTGGTGATCTCTACGCTTCCGATGATAGAACCTACGAGTGTGGTATGGCTTACTTTCTGGAAAAAACGATTCATGGAGTTCCATGGTTTTTGGGATTATCCAAAATATAAGATCACGTTGAAGGCAAAGATTCAATTTCGATTGAAGTATGGCTTCTATCAGCTCATTGCGTTGACTCAGCGTGAGGCAGGCATGGTATCTAAGATAACAGGTCATCCTGTTAGCGTGATCCCAAATCCTTTATATGTACTGCCTACCATCTATTCTGATTGTAGTTCCAAGAATGTTATTACAATGGCACGATTCAGCCGACAGAAGAACCTCGCTTCCATTGTTCCTGCTTGGAAAGAAATAGAGGAGAAGCATCCCGACTGGAATTTGATCATTATGGGAAAGGGTGAGGAAGATGCTAAAATCAGAAAGGCCATCGAAGATGCCCAATTGAAGACGGTGAAGATTATGCCTTATTCACTGAATGTAGGGGAGCGATTGGTGGATAGTTCTATTTATGTACTTCCATCTTTATACGAAGGCTTCCCGTTGGTATTATTGGAGAGCATGTCGTATGGAGTCCCAGTTGTAGCCTACGATTGTCCTTGTGGACCTTCTGAGGTGATAAAGGACGGTTATGATGGTTATGTTACTGAATACTTGAATCCAACCCAGTTGATGGAACGTGTCAATGTATTGATTGAAAATGAGGAACTTCGTAAACAGATGGGTGTACGAGCTCGAAAGGATATACAAAGATATAATCTAGATGCGATTATGCAAGTCTGGATGGATTTGTTTGATGGTAAACCAATACAGCGAATATGGGAACTGAATTTGCATTAAGTGTGATCATTGCTATGTACAATTCCGAGAAATATATCCGGAAGTGCATAGACTCTATATTGGAATCGAATCTGCCTAAGGATTCTTATGAGATTATCGTAGTGAATGACGGCAGTAAGGATGGTTCTGTTGCTATTGTTGAGGAATATCAACAGCATTATCCTAATGTTCATCTTTACCATCAGGAGAATCAGGGACAGAGTGTGGCAAGAAACCATGGCTTGAAATATGCTAAAGGAGAGTATATTTGGTTTGTGGATTCTGATGATTATGTGGAAGCTGATTTGCAGCCTGTTTATCAGGCTATTCAAACCAATGAAGGATTGGATATTGTTGGCATACGAAGCAAGGTGCTTGATGAGGAGGGTAAACAGCTTTATCTTTACGAAATAGATAATTTCGATGCAAATACTGTTCTCTCTGGAAAGGAAGCTTTGCTAAAGGGATATCAGCCTTCGTCGATGTGGGCGAATATTATTCGAAAAGGTTTCTTGCTAGATAATAAATTGGAGTTCTATCCTGGAATTCTTCATCAGGATACCGAATTGTCGCTTCGCTGTATGTTACAGGCCAAGAAGGTTTTCTATACAGGTTCATATCTATATGATTACATTATTCACGAAGGATCTTCCGTTCATCCAAGAACAATGGAAAAACTGAAGAAATCTGTTTTGGATAATATCACGGTTATGAATTCAATCCGTAATCTTTCCTTGCAGTATAAGAATGATCCTGAAATGGGTATTTACCTGAAGAATCGATTTGATTCCAGTTTATTCGGATTTATGGTGGAACTGACTCGCAATTATTTTGCTTGGAAACCTATTCGTAAGGCTGTGGTTGAGAAATTGAAAGAGAATTCGATGCTTCCAATGAAAATTGGGGATGCACCACTACGAAAAAAGCCATTTATGTTGTTTATGAACCTTATTTTTAGTCTTTAATAATTTAAAGGACAATTGGTATATGCCAGAATTAAAGAATTCAAAATATAGATCAGGTTCCATTGGCAGTTTAGTTTATAAACTAATTAATTCTGTACTTTATTTTACTCCAATTTTATTGAGTAATCTTAAGTTCAGAAAATCATTGTTGCTTCCATTATATAATAAAAAAGAAGATGGCAAGAATGTCTGCAAGGAAAAGACCATCGTTTATATGGTGCAGAAAGAAACAACATTTTCAGGAGGCTTGTCTGATAGATTACGTGGTATTGTTGGTATTTATGCTGAATGTAAGAAGCAAGACTTACCTTTTAAGTTAGTCTTTGAACCATTGCATTTGCAGGATTATTTAGAACCAAACCAGTATAATTGGATCATAGGCGAAGATGAAATTGCGTGGAATACAAAAGATGTATATCCTTGTACGCTGCTTACTTATCATGCAGATACAAATAACCGTTATCAGCATTTTGTTCAGAATACTATATTGAAGAGTTATCTTCGCAAGCCTTATAAGCAAATTCATGTTTACTCGAATATGATATGTAAGGATGAGGAATATGGTCCCTTGTTTAATGAACTGTTTAAGCCTTCTGTTGATCTGCAAAATCAGTTAGATTATCATTTATCACAGATTGGAGGTCGGGGAACTTATATTAGTTGCACTTTCCGTTTCCGTCAGTTATTAGGTGATTTTAAAGAAGGTGGGGATGTTTTGCCAGAGCAGGAGAGAGAAGCCTATATCCTTAGAGCTATACATACAGTTGAAAAGTTGCATGGGGAAAATCCAACTAATAGGATTCTGGTGACAGCTGATAGTGGCACTTTTCTTAATCGGGTAAAAGAATTAGACTATGTATATGTAATACCAGGAGAAGTAGTTCATGTTGGTTTTACATTTGATGCGAATAAACAGACCTATATGAAATCTTTTGTGGATATGTATATGTTGAGTTATGCTTCAACTGTTTATTTAGTACGAGATGAGTTGATGTATCACAGTGGGTTCCCATATAGGGCTGCATTGTTAAATTCAGTCGAGTATAAAGAAATTAACTTGTCATAGAGATGCCAACACAGAGACTAGTTTATATAGATCTAGCTAAAGCAATAGCCATCTATTTGGTTATTTTGGGACATGTTCTGATAAAACTCTTTAATGTATCTCAGAATAATGATATCTTACTCCAGACAATTTATGAGTTTCATATGCCATTATTTATGATAATGAGCGGCTTCTTCTTTAAATCCTCATTGAAACTTAGTGTTTTTGATTTTTTGAAGAAGAAATCAATTCAATTATTATTACCATCACTCTCATGTACTCTTATATGTATATTATATTTGTATATATCACATGGTGCTTGTGATTGGCGTGTCGAATTGATAGGAAATTCCTGGTTTTTAAAAACTCTTTTTCTCAATTATTTAGTGACTTATTTTCTAATGAAGATTCGATTTCCAGATATTCTTCTTTTCGTAGTATCCTGGGTAGTGATTCTATTAATTCCTCATTCATATTCTCTCCAGTTTAATTGGATGTATATGTATTTCTGGATGGGAATTTTCATTAATAAGTATAGAACACAAATTGAAGATAGAGCTAAAGTAATATTTAGTATCACAATTGTATCCTTCGTATTATTGCTAATTTATAAGAACTATAATGGATATGATACTGATATTCTTCCAATGAGTGCTTTACTTATTTCCCAGATTCCCTTGCTATTGTTGAAATTAGGATTGGGATTAACTGGAAGTTTATCTGTGTTATTGTTGTGTTATATTATTTGCAAAAATGAATTATTTAAGTTAGATAGAATAGCGTCTTATGGTTGTTATACCTTAGGAATATATGTGGTTCAAACATTTATTATCGTTAATCTTCTACCTGATATTATGCAACTGAAAAATGAATATGATTTTCTACATCTTTTCAGCATTTTGTTGTCATTAATTATCTTTTTTATATGTATTTATATAATTAATACTTTGTCTTCAATCAAGTATCTTGATATATTCTTGTTTGGAGGACAATATCATAAAATTCAGAAAAATGAAAAATGAAATAGCAAGTCCATTAGTTTCTGTTGTTGTCCCTGTTTACAATTCAGAAACCTATATTCGGGACACTATAGATGCTTTGGTTAATCAGACTTTTGATGATTATGAAATTTTGTTGGTAGATGATGGTAGTACAGATTCTACACCTATTATTTGCGATGAATATTCTGTAAAATATCCAAAGGTAAAGGTATACCATAAAAAAAATGGCGGTGTTAGTGATGCAAGAAATTATGGACTAGATAAGGCTTCTGGTGAACTTATCACTTTTGCGGATAGTGATGATTATGTATTGCCAGAGTGGATTGAATATATGGTGCAACATATTAAGAATTATGATCTTTGTATTTGTAATTATATTCAGTGTGATAGAGATTCTTATTTAAGTGGAACATACTCTCACAGTTTAGAGGAACAATCTCCTGTTTATTTTACTTCGAAGGAGGACTTTAAAAAGAATTTGGGAATCTTAGATCGTTTTTGTTATGGTGCTGTTTGGCGACAAATGTTTCGAAAGGAAATTATAGACAGATACAATATAAGATTTGAGAAAATCCAATTTGAAGATGTCCTATTTTCATATACATATTTGCTCTATGCTAGTTCTGTTGTCAAGACATTCTATGAGGGGTATGTCTATATTCATAATTTAGGTTCCTTAAGCCATACACATAAATTCATTGCGGATTATAAGTGGATTAAACGAATGGAAGCGATTCACGAAAATCTCATCAATAAGTATGAAGTACATGATCCTTCTTATTTAGAAATCCTCCAGAAACGTTTTTCTGTCCATGCAGCTTGTTTGATAGCAAAGTCTTATTATAAAGACACGAAACTTGGTTATAAACAACGAATGGATATTTGGAAAACCTTGAGAAATGATAATTGGTTCTCAAAGTTGAATATTAACTTGGTAGATAGTAAATTACACCGGTTTACACTTTTTGTTTGTAAGAAAGGATTATATTATTTATTTGATCCTATCTACGTTGTTTTATTAAAAAACCATTAAGTGATGCAGATTACTTTATTGTCCATACTAACACCATATAAAGAAAACTATAATGGAACTTCTGCTTTGCCGTATCATTTGATGGTACATCGTCCGAAGAATGTAGATATTACGATTTATAGTTTTAATAACAATCATCTACCTGATGATAAAATTAAGGAAACAGAGACAGAATTAAATGTAATAATTAAGAAAATTAAATTACCAAAATGGTTCTTGTTAGTTTTCAAATTCCATTTGTTATTTATTCGTTTGTTCTTGAAGTATCCAATTCATCATTATATTAAAGTTCCATCTAATATTGTTAATGAAATTAAACAAGCATCTCCAAATGGAATATGGGTATATGGTGCTGAACTTTCACGAGTAGTAAAACAGTTTGATGGTTTTAAATGCGTTCATACTCTTCCTGATTCTGAAGCTCTCTATTATCATCGCATGATGGGAACCCGATTCGTTTTTAATTCACCGCTCCAATATTGGAAATGTGCGTTTATGTATCGGAAGTTTAGAAGAATGGAAAATGATTTCTCTGAAGATCAAAATGTATGGATACATACGGTTGGTGATGCTGATGCAAAATTTATCAAGGATATGAATCCTAAACTCCAGGTGAAGTTTATTCGACATCCTCATTATGAAACTAAGACCTCACTAAGCCTCTCCAAAGGAGAGGATGTTTCACTACGCAGATTTCATACTCCAATTCGCTTGCTAATTGCAGGACAATATAATTATTATATGAAGCAGGATGCTGATCAACTCATTTCTGAGTTAAAATGCAATAATTCAAGAATTCAAAAACTCAAAAATAATTATTCTCTCACTTTTTTAGGGAAGGGATGGGAAGAGCATGTTGCTGGCTTGAAGAATGTGGGTTGGAATGTAAATCATATTGCTTTTGCTCCTGATTATATAGAAGAAATAGCTAAGCATAATATTCAGATATCACCTATTTCTATAGGTACAGGAACCAAGGGAAAGGTATTAGATGCATTAGCGAACGGATTGTTGGTAATTGGCTCGGAATATGCGATGGAGAATATCGCTGTAGAAAACGGGAAATCTACCATAGTCTATCAGCAACCAGAAGATGTACCTGAAATCTTGGAAGGAATACTATCTAATATCCCTCAATATGAGCAGATGGCTATGGCGGGAATGAAAAATATGGAAGATAGTCATGGCAGAAATGTGGTTTCCAAAGAGCTTTTCCAATTGTTTGATTAATACATTTGGACTAATTTTATGTTAATATATCTCTTTATATTTTTAGCATCTATTGGGGCTTTGGCATATAGTCAGGGGGGGATATATGCTGAATCAAAGAAAAAAGAGAAAGATGTATTGATTGTATTTATGTTAGGTTTGGCATTATTTGTAGGAATGTCAGATATGTTAGGAGGGTATGATCGATATATTTATGCGGAGTTTTTTGATGATACTGCTGATATCGTATCTCATGGTCAACAGTGGAATACTGCTGCTGTATTTAATCAATATTATAGTGAACAGGGATATGGATGGTTTAATGTTGCAGTAGCTTTAGTTTCAAATAATCGATATATTTTTATCTTTTTAACAACAATAATAATATATTTCTTACTATATCTATCAATAAAAGACTACTGCTCAAATTATCCATTTGCTATTATACTATTTCTTGGTCTGTGGTTTTTCTTTACCTTTACTTATTTACGCCAAATATTAGGTGCTACAATTGTATGGTTGGCAATAAAATATATTGTTGAACGGAAGCTATGGAAATTCTTATTAATTTGTTTAATTGCCTATAAATTTCATAATTCTGCAATAGTTGTAGTACCTCTTTATTGGATACCTATAAAAAAATATTCATCATCTCAGGTAATGACTGTAATGGGAATCGCATTGTTCCTTGGACTAACTGGTGTTCCTACTGCTCTATTTTCTGCATATGGTGAGGTGGATGCTGAACGTGCTGGTGTTGCTGGAAACATTATCGGTTTCCGCATGGCATATATGATTGAAGCAGCCTTTTTCTTATATTTGATTTTATCGAAATATAACGAAATACCAGATAAGCCGATTGTGCTAGTAATGTTAAATATGGCCTTAATTTTTTGCGCTATTCTTTTGTTCTTTATTCGAAATGAGAATGGAGGGCGATTGAGCTGGTATTATATGATAGGAGTAATTTCTACAATTACATATCTTTGTACGCATGGAACAAGAGTAAAGAATTATTCTAATTTAATGATTGTAGTATGCTTTTATTTATTTTTTCGAATATTAAGTTCATGGGGAATGCAGATTTCACCTTATAAAACATTCTTTACAAATGGCATACGAGAAGGTGATGTAATTGAGCAGCTATACGAATATGATCATGGCTATGATGAAGATAAATTCTATCGTCCAGCTTTCCGTTTCCTTGATGACAAATAAACAATGATAACCGTATTTACTCCAACCTATAATCGCAATGAATTATTGCCTACTATCTATGAGTGTCTGGAAAAACAAACATTCAAGGATTTCGAATGGGTGATTGTGGATGATGGGAGCGACCTCTCTCCAACTCTCCCCTTCAGGGAGGGGGCTTCTTTTCCTATCCGCTTGTTTTCTCAGGTGAATCAGGGGAAACATGTGGCGATTAATCATGGTGTGCGTGAAGCGAAAGGGGAATTGTTCCTGATGCTGGATTCGGATGATGAATTGCCTGCTGATGCCTTGCAGAATATCTGGGAGGTGTATGAAACAATTCAAGAGAATAAAGGGTTCTGTGGTGTTTGCGGTATGATGGCGCATCGAAATGGGGAAATCATTTCAAATTCTCAATTCACAATTCATAATTCACAATTCCTGGATACGGATGAGATTTCCCTTCGATATAAGTATGGATTTAATGGAGATCTTTGTGAGGTGTTCCGTACAGAGGTGCTTCGGGAATTTCCTTTTCCTGAAATCCCAGGAGAGAAGTTCTGTCCTGAGGTGCTGGTATGGTATCGTATTGCCCGGAAATATAAGCTGAGGGTATTTGATAAGGTGATTTATTATCGGGATTACCTGGAGGGTGGTCTTACTTCAAAGATTACCCGTATTCGTAAGGAATCGCCTAAGGCTACGGATATGACGTATTCGGAAATGATGCATCTGGATATTCCGTTCAAATTCCGGTTGAGGGCTTTTATCAATCTATGGAGATTCAGAATTTTATCTAGACTATGAGAATTCTTCAAGTAATTACTTCCTTGCAGATGGGAGGTGCAGAAAAGATCGTTGTGATGCTTACCCAGAAATTGATTGAGCGGGGACATCAGGTGGATATCTGTACCTTTAAGGGGGATAATATTGCTGTTACCCCATCTAAGCTCCCCGAGGGGGAGGGACTCTATACTCCTAAGATCTTTAAACTTGGTCATGGGTATTATAATCCTATCTATATTCTGAAACTGATGAAGCTGATGAAGGATTATGATATCGTGCATACACATAATTCCTCTCCTCAGTTGTTTGCGGCCATCGCTAATATTTTCTGTGGAAAGAAACTGATTACTACCGAACATAATACTGACAACCGAAAGCGTGGAAATGCTTTGCTGAGTAGCATCGACAAGTGGATGTATCGAAGATACCAGAAGGTGGTTTGCATTTCGGATATCGCCGAGGATCTTCTGCGTAAATACCTGAATGATGCCTCGGATAAGATCTCTACCATCAATAATGGTGTGGATGTGGAAGCAATTCATTCTGCCACTCCGCTTGAAAACAAACCTGAGAAGAAGTTTATTGCTTTGATGGTGGCTGCCTTTCGACCACAGAAAGATCAGGATACACTGGTGCGGGCTATTTCTAAGTTGGATGATAGTTACGAGGTATGGTTTGCTGGTGCAGATGAGCGTGTGGAGGCTGTAAAAGCCTTGGCGGAGAAGCTGGGTGTTTCTGATCGTGTGAAATTCTTAGGCTTGCGAAAGGATGTTCCGCATTTGCTTCGTACTGCTGATGTGGTGGTAATGTCGAGTCATTATGAGGGATTGTCGCTATCGAATATCGAGGGAATGTCGGCTGATAAGCCTTTTGTTGCTTCGGATGTGAATGGTCTCAGGGAAGTGACGAAAGGATATGGTATTCTTTTCCCGCATCAGGATGCTGATGCTTTGGCTGCTATTATAAAGAAATTACATGATGACAAGGACTACTATCAAGAGGTTGCGGAAAAGTGCTATCAAAGGGCAGAGCAATTTGATGTCTCTATCATGATTGATAGTTACGAAAAGGCATATAAGACTTTATAGAACTGATTAAATGCAAAAGAAAAAAATAATTAGGCTTACTACAGCGGATATTTCATTGAATTTCTTTCTGAAAGGACAGCTTCAATACTTGAATCAATATTTTGATATTGTGGGAGTAGCGAAGGATACGGGCTGCTTGAATGAAGTGGCTGAACGAGAGGGGATTCGTGTGATTGATGCTCCATTAGAACGGGAGATCTCTCTTGGTAAGGATATCAAGGGACTTTGGTTCTTATATAAATTGTTTCGGAAAGAGAAACCTTGGTGTGTGCATGCCAATACACCAAAGGGCTCGCTGCTTGCGATGATCGCTGCTAAGTTGGCTGGGGTTCCTTCGCGTATCTATACGGTCACGGGCTTGCGCTATCAGGGGGCACAGGGGAAACTTCGTCTCATCCTGAAGACAATGGAACGCATCACTTGCTTCTGTGCAACCAAGGTGGTGCCAGAAGGACAGGGGGTGCTGCATGCGCTGCATAAGGATCATATTACAGCAAAGCTTTTGAGTGTGGTTTGGAATGGTAATATCAATGGTATTGATACTGCTTACTACTCAAAATCGGCATTGGATGAGAATATTGATTATCGCGAGCAGCTAGGATACACGAAGGATGACTTCGTCTTTGTCTTTGTTGGCAGAATTGTGAAGGACAAGGGTATGAATGAACTGGCTGAGTGCATGAAACGCCTCGGAAATGAATCCTTTGAGAATGGTCGGAAACCAAAATTGCTGGTGGTGGGTACCTTTGAGGAGGGGGATCCTGTTGCAGAGGAGACAAAGAAATATTTCGAGAATTCGGATGATATAAAGATGGTGGGATGGCAGACGGATGTTCGTCCATTCCTGGCTGCTTCTGATGCTATGGTGTTTCCTTCTTATCGTGAGGGCTTCCCAAATACACCATTGCAGGCGGGTGCTTTCCATGTGCCTTGTATTGTTACGAATATCAATGGCTCGAATGAGATTATCAAGGATGGCTTGAATGGCAGGATTATTGCAGCACCGCTGGATGAGAGGGGAAATCACGTGAATGATATCACTGACTCTCTGTATTCAACAATGTATTGGTTTGTTAGTCATCCTGCTGATGTGGCACGTATGAGTAAGAATGCCCGACCAATGATTTGTGAACGTTATGAACAGAAGGATGTTTGGAAGGCTCTTCTGGATATATATAAAGACTAGAAATTATGAATAAGAATATATTGATTACATCGGCTGGACAGCGTGTTACCTTGGTGGAGATCTTCCAGAAAACTGCCAAAGAACTGGGCTTGGACAGCAAGGTGTTTACTACGGATATGGATCCAAGACTGGCGCCTGCTGGTTATGTTTCCGACCATTGCTTCACGGTTTGCAGATGTACGGCTCCTGAATATATCGACACGTTGATTGATCTTTGCAAGGAGAACGAAATCGCTATCGTGGTTCCTACTATTGATACGGAATTGTTGATTCTTGCTAAGAATAAGCAGCGTTTCGAGAAGGAGGGTATCCATGTGATGGTGTCGGATGAGGAATTCATCGCCATTTGCCGTGATAAGCGAAAGACTTCCGACCTGATGAATAAGTTGGGGATTGATGTTCCTGCTCCTATAGATAAATATCATCCGGTATTTCCGATGTTCGCCAAGCCTTATGATGGCTCCTTGAGTACGAATATTCACTTCATCAAGAATCAGGAGGAATTGACAGAGGAAATCCTGAACGACCCTAAGTTACTCTTCATGGAGTATATCGACAAGAATGAGTTCAAGGAATTCACAGTGGATATGTTTTATGGAAAGGATCATCATGTAAAGGGCATTGTTCCAAGAGAGCGAATCAAGATTCGTGCGGGCGAAATCAATAAGGGTATTACCCGCAAAAACTATATCTTGGATTATCTCAAGGAAAGAATGGAATATGTGCCAGGAGTAATTGGTACGATTTGCATCCAACTTTTCTATAGAGAGGAAGATAACAAGATTTATGGAATAGAAATCAATCCTCGCTTTGGTGGTGGTTATCCTTTGAGCTATTATGCCAAGGCAAACTATGCTGAACATATTCTGAGGGAGTATCTACTGAATGAGCAGGTGGATTATTCGGATGCCTGGATAGACAAGACTTTAATGCTTCGATACGATAAGGATGTAATCGTATATGAAAAATAAGGTTGTTGTTTTCGACTTGGATGATACGCTCTATCAGGAATTGGATTTCCTGAAATCGGGCTATCGCTTTGTTGCTGCTAAAGTGGGACATCCAGAGGCGTATCAGGAGATGCTGAAATGGTATGGTAATGGGGATAATGCTTTCCAGAAGTTGTTGGACCAATATCTCGTTTCTGATTACTCTCTGCCTCAATTGCTTGATTTCTACCGCTTTCATCAACCTCAGATTGAGTTGAAACCATCTGTCTGGGATACGTTGGTAAGTTTATCAGAAAAAGCTGTGCTGGGAATCGTATCGGATGGTAGAACGGAAACACAATGGAATAAGATACAGGCATTGCATCTGACAGATATAATGCCTCGTGAGAATGTGCTGATATCGGAAGAGGTGGGGTACGGTAAACCGGATGCAAGACTGTTCTCTTTCTTTGAAGAGAAATATCCTGACCATGAGTATTATTATATAGGTGATAATCTGAAAAAGGATTTTATCACTCCAAATGAACGGGGATGGAAATCCATTTGTTTACTTGACAAAGGAGAGAATATCCATGCTCAGGATTTTGAGGCTTATGAGGAAAAGTACTTGCCACAAGTTCGTATCGCTGACTTTAATTCGCTTTTAAACTATGTATAGACATTTCTTTAAACGTTTTCTTGATATTCTGATTTCGCTGCTGGCACTGATTTGCTTATCACCGGTATTGGTGGTTGTCACTATCTGGCTGCATTTTGCCAATAAGGGAGCGGGGGCTTTCTTCTTTCAGGAGCGTCCGGGATTACATGGGAAAGTATTTAAAATTATCAAGTATAAGACAATGACGGACGAAAGGGATGCTGATGGAAATCTCCTGCCAGATGAAAAGAGACTCACGAAAGTGGGAAACTTCGTTCGTTCTGCATCGATTGATGAGTTGTTGCAATTCATCAACGTTCTTAAGGGAGATATGAGCTTAATTGGTCCTAGACCATTACTGGTGCAGTATCTTCCTCTCTATTCTAAGGAACAGGCAAGACGACATGATGTGCGACCTGGTATTACAGGATGGGCACAGGCACATGGTCGCAATGCTATTTCCTGGACTCAGAAATTTGAATATGATGTATGGTATGTTGACCATTTATCCTTTATAACTGATTGTAAGGTGATCTGGCTTACTATTAAGGAAGTGCTTAATCGTGAGGGAATAAGTCACGAAGGTTCTGCTACAATGGAAGCATTTAACGGTAACAATTAGTTTGTTTAAAAAAAATTTATTAATTTTGCAATCATGAACGAGAACTATAAACCAGAGAAAAAGATTTTGTTGTGTCTGGCTCATATGAGTGGCAATGAAATGAAGTATATTCAGGAAGCATTTGATACTAACTGGGTAGTGCCTCTCGGTCCTAATGTAAATGGATTCGAGGAAGATCTAAAGAATTTCGCAGGTGGTGACAAGGAAATTGTTGCGCTCTCTGCAGGTACTGCTGCGGTGCATCTTGCTTTGATCGGATGTGGTGTGCAGGCTGGCGATGAGGTACTTTGCCAATCGTTTACTTTCTGCGCTTCCTCACATCCTGTAACTTATCTTGGAGCTACTCCTGTTTTTGTGGATTCTGAGGAGGATACCTGGAATATGGATCCAGAACTGCTGGAGGTGGCTATCAAGGACCGTATGGAAAAGACGGGCAAGAAGCCTAAGGCAATTGTCGTGGTTTATCTCTATGGTATGCCTGCAAAGATCAACGAGATCAAGGCGGTTGCTGATAAATATGAGATTCCTTTGATTGAGGATGCTGCTGAGGGTCTGGGATCCCGTTATAATGGCAGGGTGTGTGGTACCTATGGCGAATATGGTGTGCTGAGCTTCAATGGCAATAAGATGATTACTACCTCGGGTGGTGGTGCCTTGGTTTGTCCTGATAAGGAAACTCGCGACCGTATTATGTTCTATGCTACACAGGCTCGCGAGGGTTATCCTTACTATCAGCACGAGAAGATCGGTTACAACTACCGTATGAGTAATATCTGTGCAGGTATCGGTCGTGGACAGATGACGGTGCTCGAGGAGCATATCAAGCATCATCAGCATATTGCTGATCTTTATGCTGCTGCTTTTGATGGCAGCTTCGGCATCCAATTCCATAAACAGCCTGCCGATGGTTTTGATTCCAACTACTGGCTCAATACGATTACAATCGATCCTTCGGTTAAGATCAAGGGGCAGGAGAATGCATATAAAACAACCGTGAAGGGTGCTGTTGGTGGTGCGGCTGGTGTTATCCATTTCGTGGACAATGCGCATACCGACTGTGAGCCAAATGATAACGTAGAAGCATTGCGTGTATATCTCGATGAGAGAATGATCGAGAGCCGTCCACTCTGGAAACCTATGCACATGCAACCTTGCTATAAGGATTCTCCAAGATACGTGAATGGTGTATCAGAGAACCTCTTCAAAATCGGAATGTGTCTGCCTTCAGGACCATTGGTTTCTGATGACGACGTGGCATACATTATCGATACAATCAAATCAGCTATTCAATGAATTTACTAAGCAAGCTAACTAACTGGTATTTTACTAAGAAATCGCTCCCTTATTGGGCAATCTTTATTATGGATTGCCTTATATGCTATCTTGCTGGAATCTTTGTGTTCTGGATGTATTATCGTGGAGCAGTGACACTGGGTAATATTATCCTGCTGTCAAAAACGATTCTGATGTATATGTGTTTCAATATCATCGGATTTCGTATTTTCCATACTTATTCGGGCGTCATCCGATATTCATCGTTTGTCGACCTGAAGCGTGTGGGGTATGCTATGGCGCTTTCCCTGGCGGTTGCTGAGGTGATGCACTATGTGGTTTATGGATGGAATTTGAGCTTTATCCGTCTGCAGGGACGACAGGTGGCTGCGATGTATGTGGTGGCTATGTTGGGTATGTGGATGGCCCGCATCTTTATCAAGTCGCTCTATGATGCCTCGTTTGCCAATGAGGGTGCTGCTAAGGCGGTGATCTATGGTACGAAGGATGGCGGTGTGGCACTTGCAAAGAGTATTCGCAACGAGAAACCTTCGCGCTATCTGCTCAAGGGCTTTATTTCGCATGATCCTTCATTGAAGTTCCATATGCTGATGGGTGAGAAGGTGTTCCAGGTATCGAAGGAGTTGCCTGAAATTCTGGAGGACTTGGGCGTGAAGACAATCTTGGTTTCTCCTCTGCAGAATGAGCGATTCCGTAAGGATGCTGCGCTGCAGGATATCTTGATGTCGGCGGGTATTCACATTATGATGGCGCCTGATGTTTCGGAATGGAAAGAGGATCAGCGTGCGGATGTGAGTACACTGAAGGAGGTGGCTATCGAGGATTTGCTACCTCGTGACGAGATTCAGGTGGATATGGAGAGCGTTGGTAATATGCTTAATGGTCATCGTATCCTGATCACTGGTGCTGCGGGTAGTATCGGCTCGGAGATGGTTCGACAGATTTGTGTCTATCATCCTTCGGAATTGATGCTGATTGACCAGGCGGAAACGCCAATGCATGATATCCGCTTGATGATGGCGCATCATTATAGCAATATCCCTTCCCGGACGATTGTGACTTCTATCACCAATGAGAAGGCGATGGAGAAGATCTTCAAGGAGTTTAAGCCTGATTATGTCTTCCATGCTGCTGCGTATAAGCATGTGCCGATGATGGAGGATAATCCATACGAGGCTGTACACAATAATATATATGGTACGAAGGTGATTGCTGACTTGAGCGTGAAGTATGGGGTGAAGAAGTTTGTGATGATCTCTACAGATAAGGCGGTGAACCCTACGAATGTGATGGGTTGCTCTAAGCGTATTTGTGAGATCTATGTACAGAGTTTGAACAACAGTCTTCATGCAAATGGCGCCAATAGTGAGGCTACACAGTTTGTAACCACACGATTTGGTAATGTGCTTGGATCGAATGGTTCTGTGATTCCTCTGTTCAAGCGCCAGATTCGTCAGGGTGGTCCTGTTACGGTAACAGATCCAAACATCATCCGCTTCTTTATGTTGATTCCTGAGGCTTGTAAATTGGTGCTGGAAGCAGGAACCAAGGGAGAGGGTGGACAGATCTTTGTCTTTGATATGGGTAATCCTGTGAAGATAGCAGATCTGGCTCGACGTATGATCCAGCTCTCTGGAGCCAAGAATGTCGAGATTAAGTATACGGGTCTTCGTGCGGGCGAGAAACTCTACGAGGAGGTTCTTTCCAATGAGGAGGATACTTTACCTAGCTTTAACAAGAAGATTCGTATAGCAAAGGTACGTGAATATGATTATAACACAGTAGAGAAGGATATAGAGGCTCTCTGTGAGGTTGCCAGGGATTTTGATCCGATGACAACTGTGAAGAAGATGAAGGAAATTGTTCCTGAATATAAATCAAACAATTCTATCTATCAGCAGTTGGACTGATTGCTGATAGCTGGGATTGAATCGGTAGTACCGATACTGCGCTAATATCTTACAGATAAGCGCAGATATAATTCGACCCGATAGGTGGCCGTACGTTATCCGGAAAAGGATTTGTGCGACACGTATCGGGTCGAATGTCTATAGGAGGCAATAGGCTGCCGCAGGGAAGCCATAATCCCTTGGATCGAAGAAATGAGAATGTGGTACAAATTGGGTAAGCATCCAATAAACTACACGTTGTAATAAGAATATTTCTGTTGTACTTTTGCAGCAGAAACATTCATATTTATACTATTATGACAAAGGATGAATTCAAAGAACTGCAGTTGCAGTTTACTCAGAGCGGCAAAACACTAAAGTTGTATCTACAACAGATCAACATGTCGTATTCCACCTATAACTATTGGCGTAAGAAGTTTAAGACTTCTGATTGCAACAACGAACTTGCACCGATCTGTTTTAAAACAAGAAAAGTAGCTGTCACTCCAACATTTAGTGGCCACATACCATCAGGTGCAACATTGCTTTTCCCAAATGGAGTACAGGCTCACTTTGGTGCAGGTACGGAAGAGGTGCTTCTGAGATTGTTGAAAGAAAGCAGTACGCCTAATGTTTTGTCTTAATGACACGATGCGCTACTATCTATGTCCTGGATGTACGGACATGCGCAAAGGAATCAGTTCTCTCTGTGGCGTTGTTCACGAGAAGATGAATAGCAATGTCAGAAATGGTGACGTCTATATCTTTATAGGACGCAATCGTAAGCTGATGAAATTGCTACATGCTGAGGATGGTGGCATGGTGATGTATGTGAAGCGTCTTGAAGCAGGACGGTTTAAGCTGCCTGAATATGATGAGGACAGTAAAAGTTATTCTATGGAATGGAGAGATCTTGTAGTAATGGTGGAAGGAATACAGGAAAATCCACAGCAAAGGCTCCGCAGATTACGTGCTCAAAGAACAGAATACGTGGTCTAAAAATAGTACACAAATGGTTGATTTATAGTAAATTAAGTGCTTGAATATTTGGAATTATCAGATATTTTTCGTATCTTTGGAGTATAAATTAATACAGACAATGAGCGATAATAACGATATGATCCAGCAAGTTACAGCGGCCTTCCAGGCCACTATCGCAACCATGTCTGCCCAGCATGAGAAAGAGGTGAATGCTCTGAATGAACGCATCAAGGAGTTGACAGCTCAGGTTGCTTGGCTTAACCGTCAGCTCTTTGGTCGTAAGTCAGAGAAACTTCCAATATACGATCCTAACTATCCCGATTTGTTTGCAGACCAATTTGCATCCATAAACAAAGATGCAGAAGAAAAGCGTAACGAGGTAGTGGAGAAACTCCCTGATGACAAACCGGCAAGAGCCAAGAAACGTGATAATCGTAAGATACTGGAAGATCTGCCAGTTCTTGAGCGGGAAGTCCTTGAGCCAGAAGAAGGCGTGGATCTGAGTATCTACAAGAAGATAGGAGAAGAGGTTACACGAGTTATCAAACATAAACCAGGGCAATTATATGTCAAGGAAATCGTACGGCCTAAGTATGGTCTTATCGACAATACGCAATTACCTCCATCCGGACAGAATGGCGTACTCATTGCAAAAATGCCATTACTTCCTATATACAAGGGTGTAGCAGACGCAAGCTTATTGGCTGAGATCTTAATACAGAAGTATGAGTACCATATGCCATTCTATCGTCAGATAAAGCAGTTTGAACAACTTGGTATGAAAGGGCTAAACGAGAGTACTGTGGACAATTGGTTTAAGCAGACCGTATCGTTGCTGAAGCCTCTTTATGATGCCTTGGAAGAAGAGGTGTTCAAGGCAGACTATGCTCAGGCAGATGAGACAGTTTTGCCTGTTATCAATAATGAAGCGCACAAGGCATCAAAAGAATACCTTTGGATGATAAGGGCTGTAATAAGCAAACTGGTAATCTTCTACTACTATAATGGATCGAGAGCCGGAGCAGTAATCGAAACCCTTGCCCGGAAACATAAATACAAAGGCTACCTACAATGCGACGGCTTTGCCGGATACGAGACAGCTTTTAAGAATAATCCAGATGTAACCCTTATAAACTGTATGGTGCACATCAGAAGGCACCTAGAACAAGCTCTTGATGAAAATCGAGAGGCAGCTCAGCATGCTATTACAGAAATACAGCATCTGTATAAGATAGAGCATATGTGTGATGATGCGAACCTGACAGTTGAGGAACGCTTGCAAAAAAGGCAGGAGCTATCTCGTCCGATAATGATTGCGCTGAAGACATGGATGGAAACCGAAGGTGTAAAGTACAGTCAGAGTTCCTTGATAGGAAAGGCAATCACTTATGCATATACCCGTTGGGATAACATGATGCACTACCTTGACGACGGCCATATATTACTGGATAACAATCTCGCAGAAAATGAGATCCGCCCAATAACACTGGGTAGAAAGAATTATCTCTTCTGTGGCAGCCATAAGGCCGCTGAAGAAATGACAGTAATCTGCTCGTTGTTGGCAACATGCAAAAATCATGGTGTAAACCCGAGAGAATACCTCAATGATATCATTGCAAAAATGCCATATCACAAGAAGGATAGTCATGAAGAACTTGTGAAGCTGTTGCCACACATGTGGAAGCAACAACAC
>CAJOPE010000055.1 GCA_905236815.1 uncultured Prevotella sp.
CAAAAACTTTTGGACATTCCTTCTCTTTCCTCTTGATTTTTAAGACTTTAAGGGCAAGCTATTTGCAAGTGGGAAACTTTAGTAAAATAAGACAATACCAAATGAAGGGATGTCGAAGAACTAGTGCAGTCACAGCCTTGTAAAATAAGGAGCACGAGACTTTTTGTGCTGGATTAATGTGGCTAGTTCAGTGCGGGTCCCGTTCCTGCTCGTCAGGTTCGGGACATTTTGGAAAGAGTTTCAGTTTTTACTGTCTGGTTCGAATTTTATTATTTATAGGTGAAAGGTGAATAAGAAGGCGCCTTTCACCTATTTTTATATGATACCAAAATGTGATAAGGCATTCAATATTCCATCTTCGTCTACACTTGTAGTGATATAGTCTGCAATACTTTTCGTTTTCTCATTAGCATTTCCCATGGCAATACCAATTCCTGCAGTTTGCAGCATTTTGTCATCATTTCCTCCATCTCCGAAAGCCATAGTCTCTTCGATGGTGAAACCTTCATGGCGAGCAATACTTTCTATTCCTTTTCCTTTGTTGGCATTTTGAGCTGTTATATCTGTAAATTCGGAACACCATCTTCCCGAAGTGCAATTGCTTATTGTTGGCATCAATTCTGCTTCCTGGTCTTCTTTACAGAATGGAGTTAACTGAAGGATTTTTTGTCCTTTCAGAGAGTCAATGTCCCGATGGTAATCAATATTATCCACTCCTAAACCTTCTCGGAATGTAATATCTACTATGTCGGCATAGTTATGGACAGCTAGATGTTTCTCGCCAACTATGATAACTGAATAGTTATCTCGGTCGCTTGCCGAGATTATTTTCTCGACGTCATTTTCTGCAATTGGATTGCAGCAAATCACTTTTTCTCCAATAAAGCAATAAGCTCCATTGGTGGTTATCCAACCATCAATAAGATTCTCAATTTGAACTAAATTTGTAATAATCTGAATTGGACGACCTGTAGCGATATAGATTTTTATGCCTTTGTCGTGTGCGCATTGTAGTGCATCCACAGTTGATTGTGGAATACGATGCGTTTTAAAACTAACTAAAGTTCCGTCTATATCGAAAAATAATGCTTTAATCATGCTAAATACCTATTAATTGGTTACAAATTTACAAAAAAGAATAGAGAATATTGTTTCGTATAAAGGATTTTTATTATATTTGCGGTATAGAACTAACGAACGAATCAATTAACGAAAAGGTATGGATAAGAATTATTTCGATTTAACTGGACGTGTCGCTTTGGTGACAGGCTGTTCTACTGGTCTTGGCGTTCAGATGGCAAAGGCTCTTGCTAATCAGGGATGTAATATCATTCCTCTGGCTCGTCGTGCCGAGAAGATACAGGAAGTTGCTGAAATGCTTCATAATGAATATGGGGTAGAGGCTTTCCCAATTCAGTGTGATATCACTGATACTGCAAAAATCGAAGAGGCAGTGGATAAGGCACTTGAGCATTTCGGCCGAATCGATATTCTTATTAATAATGCTGGTACTGGTGCTGTGGCTCCTGCAGAGGATATTACAGATGAACAGTTCCAGAATGAGTTGAACATTGATTTGTTTGGTACTTTCCGAGTTGCTCGTTCTATTGCCAAGAAGGCAATGATTCCAGCAAAGTTCGGTAGAATTATTAACATTGCTTCTATGTATGGCCTCGTCGGCAACAAGATTGCTCCAGCTTCACCTTATCATGCAGCCAAAGGTGGTGTTGTCAATCTTACTCGTGCCTTGGCTGCAGAATGGGGCAAGCATAATATTACAGTGAATGCAATTTGTCCAGGTTATTTCTGGACTCCGTTGACAAAGGATACACTCGATACTCCTTGGTTCAAGGAATATGCACATGATGCAATTCCTGAGGAGCGCTATGGTGTAGAGGGCGAGCTCGATACAGCAGCGATCTTCCTTGCTAGTCCTGCCAGCAGCTATGTCAATGGAATCATGGTTCCTGTTGATGGTGGATATACAGCAATTTAGTATATATGAGGAAAAATCTAATCTTATTATTGTTAGTCGTTGGCTGTTTCCAGATGGGGGCAGCCAATTTTACTTTTCGGGAATTGGTAAACCTGGGCGATAGTTGTGTCCTGCAGTATGATTATTTTCACGCTTTGCAGTATTATCAGAATGCTCAGCTTTTGTCGAATAGTCTAAAGCTTCAGTCGAAAATTGCCGATTGTTATTACAATCGACTGGAGTATCAGAAATGTGCCGACATTCTGAAAAAAGTGGGAGAAGATAGTCTTTCTCACGATGCTTACCGTGAGATTGTTTATTCTTATCGAGCTTTGAAACAGCCTGGTTCTGTTAGTTATTGGGGCGAAAACCTCATTCAGCGCTTTCCGATGGATGGAGAAATGACGGCTGTTGTGATGAACAATTCATGCTCTGATGAAATCAACCAACCTCAGGTTGCGGTTGAGATAGGACAGACTTATGTGAAGACCGATAGTACTAATCTAGAGGTTCTTCGTTCTCTTGGAAATGCTTATTTTCTAGAACAGAAATATGATAGTTGCAAAATTACCTATCATACTTTGCTGAATCTTGGCGATACCACTGCCAATAACTATTATTATACTAAAGTTTCCCACTTGCAAATAGCTTGCCCTTAAAGTCTTAAAAATCAAGAGGAAAGAGAAGGAATGTCCAAAAGTTTTTGTA
>CAJOPE010000056.1 GCA_905236815.1 uncultured Prevotella sp.
TGTATGTTTCCAAAAAAGCCGTGTATCAATGTTAAAAGAACATTAGATACACAGCTCTCATTATTTTAAATTCGTCGAACTCACGTATTATTATATATTTATGAATTAAAGTCATCTAAAAGGTGATCTATGTCCCATTATTAAAATCAAAGACAATTTTCCCAAAACTATTCACCTTTTTAAATAAGTTATTATTACCTATATATGTTTACCTTAGTCTTTGATATAACTTGTCAAATGGTACAGCACCAAGAATAAGATCTGTATAAAATACAATAATATTACATAGCCTGCAAAATCAGATGTACTATAAATACTTTCAAAAAAGCTGTTCCATCCGGGCAAAGATCCAATGACTTTTTCAAAAGAATGTCTCAAAGCCATTCCTAATGTCAAACATATAGCCATAGACAGAACCCATATCCATATTTTTCTAAAATTGAATAATTTATATCCAAGAAATATTGTAACAGTACACTGAACCAACATGCCGTATAAAACGATGCAATCCCTTTCAGTAAGCTCTTCAGTACATGTACCGAGCATCAACATAAGATAAACTGGTCCTGTCAGGATGCTCAAATGAACATGTATTAAAGATAACAATAGTAATAATATATTATTTTTCATTTAATCATCAAACCATTTATTATTGAGTTACAACCTGAACATTTATAGGTTGAATACTGTGATTAATCATTTCTTTTGGAATTAAAATGAACGGATTTAAGATACAAAAATCCACGCTCTTTAAATATTCAGCAGCATCAGTGTTCCAGAAGTTCTCATCAATTTCAACAGCTGACATAGGAATATAACGGTCTGAATATTTAAGCGAATTTTCATAAGTACTAGAATATGCAATAGTTTTTTTTTACAAAAGAGCCATATATTGGAGTTGCATAAACCTCAATAGTCGTAGGTTTCCCAATATAAGAATCAAAATGCTTCTTCGAAATAAACCATTATTTCTTAATTTCTTGAATCTTTAAATGCCTAGCCTCTATTTTACGAACCATCTCATTCAACATAATCTTATAAGTTCCATTCTCTTGCATATTAGCTCTCAAATAAGGAATTGTATCTTTCTTTGCATCTATAATATTATACGACAATGTATCAACAAACAATGGATATACTTTTATATTTGCATCAAGAATCGACTTTTCTGGAATCAGCCAATAAGAGTCAAAAAATTCATTATTTGAATAGTTAATATTCATCTTGATTATCACATATTTGTCACATTTGCTTTGAGCCATCAAACCATGACAATAAAACATACATAGCAATATGAATAAGATTCTATTCTTCATAAGCATTACTCTAAGTTTCATTTTTATGCAAATGTAGTAAAAATAATCAAAAGTAACAATACTCCAATACGATTATTATATATTTATGAATTAAAGTCATCTAAAAGGTGATCTATGTCCCATTATTAAAATCAAAGACAAATCAGCTTCTTATTCTTGGTCGAAAGCGCCTGCATCATCATGGAGTTGGAAAGTTCAACCGATGTTTCTCCCTCCTCTGGCTTACGATAATAGCGGGAGATTAACTCCTCCAAAGGGCTATGGCGATAATAGGTTTTATTGTGCTTCTGCATCTGATATCAGATTCATACAAAAATGAAAATAACTTTTCGTTTTTTTATTTTCTTAATTGCAACTTATTGACTGACAGTAAGTTTGGCTGAAAGCAATTTTTTGCTTTTTGATTTGTAGTTTGGATAATTCATAGGGCGGCATACTATTTAACATGAGTTCGACAAATATAACTGAGCTGTTTGAAATTTGGTGATTAACAGATGTTGTTGAAATAGCCAACGTAAATGCGCCATTTAGAGGTCGTAAACCATCGGTTTAGACCACCTAAACCATTGAGTTAGCTTTTTTAACATTTCAACACATCGACTTTGGTCGCATAGAGTTCCTTTATGCATTTGTGGGCAGAAAGACATAAGAGTATTTGCTTTGCCTTATTGACAATAAATAGATTGAGTCTGTTATCAAAAAAAGCTCTAGAAAATTGCTTTCAGCCAAACTTACTGTCAGTCAATAAGTTACAATTAAGAAAATAAAAAAGCGAAAAGTTATTTTCATTTTTCTCTATTCGTGGGCGATGTAATTTAAAATGTTATATATGGGATTTCTTTATCTTTAGATATTTAATAAAGTGAACTCAAGAGTTTGCCCCTTGATAATTCATAAAGGCTTGTTCTTAGCCTCGCATAAAAACCAATAAGAGTCAAAAAAATCTTTATTTGAATAGTTTATATTCATCTTGATTATCACATATATGAATAAGATTTTGTTTTTCATAACCATTATTCCTAGTTTCATTTTTATGCAAATGTAGTAGAATAATTAAAAGCAACAATACTCCAATACGATTATTATATAATTATGATTTAAAGACATCTAAAAGGAGATCTATTTCCCACAATTAAAATCAAAAACAATGACAACATAATACAAAAGACATACTACTTTAAAACTTTATATCTTTATCTTTGGAGGAGAAATACATATTGCAGTATTGAAAGAGCGAGGTCTCCGACGTCAATGGATGGTCACTAACCATCAATCATCGATCATGACCCGTGACCCTTGACCCATGACCCATCTCGTGGTATACCCTCTCTCTTATCTCTCCCGTTCCACGGGCGAGAAGATACAGCGCAATCAATCATCAATCATCAATCATCAAAAAAGGTGCATCCCAAAAATGGAATGCACCTTTTTTATAAAGAACTGAAGGATTACTCTTGAGCACCTCCAGCAAGATCGAGCAATTCGTTTGTAATAGCAGCCTGACGACTCTTATTATACTGCAGGTTAAGACCACGCAGCAACTCGTCGGCATTATCCGTTGCAGTCTGCATAGCTACCATACGGGCAGCATGCTCACTTGCAATACTATCCAGCAGAGCTGTATAAACCATCAAGCGAAGCTGCTTTGGTACCAATGCCTTAAGCACAGTTTCCAAATCTGGCTCCACAATGAAGTCATCATTGAGCTCTACAGCTTTCACATTGTTGCGAGTATCCTCAGAATCCTGCTTCTTACGAAGATATTCCTGAGCCTTTGCTGTAGCAACATTGCTAGTAAGGTCGCGATCATTATCCTCGCCTATTGCCTCGGTTGAAAGGTCAATAGGAAGAAGAGTCTTACGGGTTAGAATCTGACTACCTGCACTCTTAAAGTGATGATAAATCAGCTCAACCTTGTCGATCTCTCCTGCAAGGAATTTCTCTCCGAGTTCGTGAGCAATCTCAGAACACTGAGCTGAATTTGGCTTATCGGCCAGATCACAGAAAGTACCGGCAACCTGGAAACCCATCTTGCGAGCCTTCTCCTCTACCTTGCGGCCGACTGGATAAATAAGAATGTCGTCAATGCCCTGAGCTTTATACTCATCCACTGCATCAAGCATCATCTTGATGGTATTGGTGTTGAAGCCACCACAGAGTGAACTGTTGGAAGTGAAAACAACCAATGCCACACGCTTCACCTGAGAATGTTCCAGAGAATAAGGGCTGTCAGCTCCTGGTGTGGAGATGAGGAAGCTCTTCAAGATATGCTCAAGTTGATTCTCATAAGGCAGCATATTCTGGATAGCCACCTGTGCATGATGAAGTTTCGATGATGCCACCATCTTCATAGCACTCGTAATCTTACGAGTACTATTGACGGAAGCAATTCGAGTTTTTATCTCTTTTAATGAAGGCATCTTCTAATAATTAGAAATTAATAATCCTAGGCCTTGAACTGACCTGCGACATCTGCCATTACAGTTTCAACGGTCTTGATAGCCTCGTCAGGAAGCTGACCACTTGCCAATACATCGATTACATCCTGATGCTTAGAGCGCATTGCGTCGAGGAACTGATCCTGACACTCGCGAATCTTCTCTACAGGAACATCGTGCATCAAACCATGTACACCACAATACAGAATTGAAATCTGCTCGCCTACTGGCATTGGGGTATACTGTGGCTGAACCAGCAACTGATTATTCTTACGACCACGGTCGAGGGTCATCGCTGTCACAGCATCCATATCGCTAGAGAACTTAGAGAAAGCCTCCAACTCACGATACTGAGCCATATCAATCTTCAAGGTACCAGCTACCTTCTTCATACTCTTAACCTGCGCACTACCACCTACACGAGATACAGAAATACCTACGTTGATGGCAGGACGGAAGCCCTGGTTGAAGAGGTCGGTCTCCAAGTAGATCTGACCATCGGTAATAGAGATCACGTTGGTTGGGATATATGCAGATACGTCACCAGCCTGAGTCTCGATGATTGGGAGGGCAGTTAAAGAACCACCACCCTTCACCTGACCACGCATGCTCTCTGGAAGGTCGTTCATCTGCTCAGCGATTTCCTGCTGGTTGTTGATACGTGCAGCACGCTCGAGCAGACGGCTGTGCAGATAGAAGACATCACCAGGATAAGCCTCACGTCCTGATGGACGACGAAGAATCAGTGATACCTCACGATAAGCAACAGCCTGCTTTGAAAGGTCATCATAAACTACCAATGCGTGATAACCGCGGTCGCGGAAATACTCACCGATAGCAGCACCAGCAAATGGTGCATAATACTGCATAGCAGCTGGATCGGCTGCAGTAGCACTTACCACGATAGTGTAAGGCATAGCTCCATGATCCTGCAAAGTCTGAACAAGACTAGCTACAGTTGAAGCTTTCTGACCGATAGCTACATAAATACAATATACTGGCTTGCCTGCCTCATAGTTACCCTTCTGGTTGATGATGGTATCCACTGCAACAGCAGTCTTACCAGTCTGGCGGTCACCGATGATAAGCTCACGCTGACCACGGCCAATAGGAATCATTGAGTCGACAGCTTTCAAACCAGTCTGGAGAGGCTCCTTAACTGGCTGACGATAGATAACACCTGGAGCCTTGCGGTCCAAAGGCATCTCGAGAGCGCCAGCGAGGTTGATGTCTCCCTTGCCGTCGATAGCCTGGCCAAGAGGGTTAACAACACGTCCGAGGAAGTTGTCGTTTACCTGGATAGAAGCCACACGGTGAGTGCGCTTTACCTTCTGTCCCTCTTTGATGCCAGCTGTAGAACCGAGAAGCACACAACCTACGTTGTCCTCCTCAAGGTTCATAACGATAGCCATAGTGCCATTCTCGAACTCGAGCATTTCTGAAGCCTCAACATTGCGCAGACCATAGATATGGGCAACACCATCGGCAACGGTAAGTACAATACCTACCTCGTCGAAGAGCTGTGCGTCGTTGATGCCCTTCAGTTCTTTCTCGAGAACCTCAGACACTTCGCTTGGTTTTATTTTTTCTGACATTATTGTTTACTTTTTTAATTCAACAAGTATTTTGTTAAGTTTCGACTTAACACTTGCATCCATTCTGTAGGTATCATACTCGAGCACAAATCCTCCAATGATGGAAGGATCCACCTCGGTAGTGAACTCCACAGTTCCCTGAGTCTTAGCTTCTACCATCTGCTTCATCTTCGCCTCAGTGGCTGGAGACACTGCAACGGCAGTAGTAAGTTTACCACGGGTGATATTCTTCTGTTGTCTGTAAAGAGTGATATACGAAGCAGCCATGAATTGCAGGGTGCTTTCCCTGTCCTCTTTCATTACAAGAGCAACAAAGCGCTTGCTCAATTCCTGAGGGGTTTTACCCAAGGCTGTTACAAGCAAATGCTGTTTCTTGTCTTTCTGGAGCATAGGGTTGTCTATCGTAGAACGCAGAGCAGGCACCTGAACATAACTCTCAGCAAGAGTAGTCATATCCTTATAGACCTGATCCTCGATCTTCAGCTCTGTAGCACTCTTGAGGAGAGCCCGGGCATATCTTACCGATATTACACCTAAATCCATAAGCTATTATTCTTTCTTGTTATCAGAAGAAACTTCATCCAGCAGTCGGTCGACAAGTTCCATCTGCTGTGCATCGCTTGAAAGTTTTTCCTTCAGGATCTTCTCAGCAATCTGAACAGAAAGCTCGGCTACCTGAGAGCGAATCTCACGAATAGCGTTCTGCTTCTCTGTCTCAATCTGATTTCTAGCCTCAACGAGGAGACGAGCGCCTTCCTCACGAGCCTTATCCTGAGCTTTCTCTACGATAGCGTCACGAGTCTCGGCAGCCTCCTTAAGGATTGTTGCCTGCTTCTCGCGAGCTTCCTGCAGAATGGATTCGCCTTCTTTTTGAATATTGGCAAGCTTCTCGTTGGCCTCGTGTGCCTTCTTCAAACTGTCGTCGATATAAGCCTTGCGCTCATTCACCATCTTAACGATAGCAGGGAAACCCCACTTCCATAAGATGACGAAGACGATCAAGAAGACCAAGGTCATCCAAAATAGCAAACCACTATCAGGAATTAGTAAATCCATATATTCTGGTTAAAGTTCTTTTATTTATTGAAATATCAATTCCAATGATTACATTACGATTGCAAGAATTGCAATGATGACAGCGAAGAAGGCAACACCCTCAACCAAAGCAGCTGCGATGATCATTGAAGACTGAAGGTTGCTCATCTTCTCTGGCTGACGAGCCATAGCATCCATAGCCTGGCCACCGATACGACCAATACCAATACCTGCGCCAATTGCGGCAAGACCTGCGCCAACTGCGGCACCCAACTTTGCAACTTCTGCTGCTAATAATAATGATAACATAATCTTAAGTTTTAATTGTTTATTTTCTAATTTCTTTAATTCTATTTTTAGGCTTCTGCCGGCTCATGTTCATGAACATGGGCTAAAGAGATGAATACTGCACTCAGCATGGTGAACACCAATGCCTGGATGAAGCATACAAGGACTTCGAGTAGCATCATGAAGACGCTCATCGCAACACTTATCACACTCATACCACCACCTGCTGACCAGTTTACTACTGCACTTTCGCCAATACCGAACATAATGAAAATGATTGCGGCAAAGGCAAGGGCAATAGCATGTCCTGCCATCATATTGGCAAAGAGACGAATGATCAAAGCCAGTGGCTTGGTGAATATACCAAAGAGCTCGATGAATGGCATCAATGGAACTGGAACCTTCAACCAGGTTGGAACGTTTGGCCAGAAGATATCTTTCCAATACTCTCTAGAACCTGTGAGGTTAGTGATGAGGAATGTAGTAACTCCGAGGAAACAGGTGCAAGCGATGTTACCTGTAAGGTTACCGCCACCTGGAGGGAATGGTACAATACCCATCAGATTGCTCAGGAAGATGAAGAAGAAGCAAGTAAGCAGCCATGGAGCATACTTAGGTGCATCATGCTCACCCATTGCAGCCTTGATTACATCATTGTATACATACATTACTAACATATGCATCAATCCTGTAAAGCCACTTGGAGCTGGATCATCAACCTTGTGCTTACGGCACCAGCTAGCTGGAACCAAAACACAGATGAGAAGCAAAATTGCATTGATGAACAACACACATACAGTTTTGGTAATAGAGATATCGAAAGGTTTTACTTCCTGGCCACCTACTTTCTCTACAATCTTGTTAGGGTTCTGCGCTGCTTCACCACTTTTAATAACAAGATTCTTCAAAGCAGGGTCCTCACCCACGTATGGACGATCGCCATTTGCATCTCTTTCCTCACTGAAAGCACTGCTGCAGAATACATGCCATCCAGTAGTTGTCTTCACAATAATAGGAAGATGAATCACTACAGGACGCTTTTGCTGCTCATTTCCCAGATCAGTGATATGCCAATCATAAGAATCCTTGATATGACCCCACAAAATTTCCTTCACGTCAACATTTGCTTTCTTATCCATATCTCTAGCCAATACTGGAGACACTGTGAAAAGAAGCAGCATCATGAAGAAAAATTGTTTGATATATTTCATATTCTTATTTTATTATTTTAGATCGTTATGCACGACCTTACTTTTTTACTATTCGAGCAAAAAATATGCAATCGAATATCAACAGTGCTACATAGAAGACTACGAAGACTGAAACGAAGCCTAGTATTGCAGTTTTATCTGGACGAAGCACAAAAGCACCAATCACCACTACAAGCAAAGCAGCCATCATGCGCAGCACTGAGGCTGCAAGATAGAACTTGCTTAGATTTTCTGGCGAGGACTTGGCAACTGCATGCCACGAACTTCCATAAGCAATACTTGCTATGAGGGAGAAAATGACTGAAACTACCAAGGGCATCAACACAATATCGAGTACTGGTTGAGATGACGACAGCAATTGAGCTGCAAAAAGGATTATCAGAGAAATACCTGCAATAATCCAAAGCGACACCTTTTTATATGTCCTGGTTATCTGGTCTAAACTTCCACGCATAAACTCACTTCATTCTTCTTTACTTCCACGAAGCCACCCTTGACGTCGAGCTGTTGCTTGCCCGCTGCAGTAGTGTATTCTACTCTTCCTATCTCCAAGGAGGAAATAATAGGAGCATGGTCGGTAAGAATTTCAAAACTTCCAAGTGTTCCTGGAACTGTTACATTCTCTACCTCACCATTAAACACTATCCTTTCAGGACTTACTATTTTCAATTTTAGCATAATGTTTTAACGTTTAACTGTTAAACCTTATACTATCCTTTAGCTGCAGCAAGAAGTTTCTTAGCTTTCTCCTTGACATCCTCGATAGTACCAACATTCAGGAAGGCCTGCTCTGGCAGGTCGTCTACCTCACCATCAAGAATTGCATTGAAGCCCTTAATAGTATCCTCGATAGGTACCATCACACCTGGGTTACCGGTGAACTGCTCTGCAACAGCGAATGGCTGACTGAGGAAACGCTGTACACGACGTGCACGAGCAACAGTAAGCTTATCTTCGTCGGAAAGCTCATCCATACCGAGGATGGCGATGATATCCTGAAGTTCGTTGTAACGCTGAAGCAACTCCTTCACACGCTGAGCGCACTCGTAGTGTTCCTTACCTACAATCAGTGGGTCGAGGATACGAGAGGTACTTGCCAATGGGTCAACGGCTGGATAGATACCCAACTCAGTGATCTTACGGTTAAGCACGGTAGTTGCATCCAAGTGAGTAAAGGTTGTAGCTGGAGCAGGGTCGGTCAAGTCATCGGCAGGCACATATACAGCCTGTACAGATGTGATAGATCCCTTCTTTGTAGAAGTAATACGCTCCTGCATCTGTCCCATCTCAGAAGCCAGAGTTGGCTGATAACCTACAGCTGATGGCATACGGCCAAGCAACGCAGATACCTCAGAACCAGCCTGAGTGAAACGGAAGATATTGTCGATAAAGAACATGATATCGGCAGCCTCACCATTTGCACCTCCGTGATCACGGAACTCCTCAGCAACTGTCAAACCAGACAATGCAACTGAAGAACGTGCGCCAGGTGGCTCATTCATCTGACCATAAACAAGGGTGGCCTGAGACTTCTTCAGTTCCTCTGGATCAACAAGTGAAAGATCCCACTTGCCTTCCTCCATGGCTTTCTTGAACTTCTCGCCATACTTGATTACACCAGAATCCAGCATATCGCGGATAAGGTCGTTACCCTCACGAGTACGCTCACCTACACCGGCAAACACTGAATAACCATTGTGACCTTTGGCAATGTTGTTGATAAGCTCCATGATCAACACGGTCTTACCTACACCAGCACCACCAAACAAACCGATCTTTCCACCCTTCATATAAGGCTCGAGCAAGTCGATGACCTTAATACCGGTAGAAAGAACTTCCTTGTGAGTAGAGAGCTCTTCGAACTTAGGAGCCTCACGATGGATAGGGTAAGCACCCTGCATTTCAAGCTCCTTCATGCCGTCGATAGGCTGACCGATTACATTCAGCATTCGGCCTTTGATCTGCTCGCCTGCAGGCATAACAATAGGACTGCCTGTTGGGACAGCCTCCAAGCCACGCTGCAAACCGTCGGTGTTATCCATAGCTACGCAACGTACGGTGTCCTCACCGATATGCTGCTTGACCTCAATAATAAGGTCACGGCCGTCTGGACGCTTTACCTTCAGAGCCTCATTAATCTTAGGAAGCACCTTTTCAGGATCTTCGCCCTTGGTCTCGAAATAAACATCGATAACCGCGCCGATGATCTGGGAGATGCGTCCGTTAATCTGTGACATAAGCTATTATTTTAAAATGTTAACTTGTTTTGTTTTGTAATTTATGTAGTCTCAAATTTTATTAAGGGCAAAAGTAAAAAAAATATTTGTAAAGCCAAAAATAAATCAACTTTTTATTCGGCAGTAAGGCAACTTTTAATAACTTTTTAATATAATGGTACCAAAAAAAAGGGTGGTCCAAATTATGGATCACCCTTATGATAGAATAAAAAATTTTCCGTTAATTAGATACTCAATTCATCGAGTACTGTAATCAGTTTCTTATCGAATGGTTTATCGCTACGGATTGCCTCGCTGAATGGTACATAAACAATCTCATTGTTACGTACACCGATCATTACATTGCGCTGACCCTGCATGATTGCATCAACAGCACCTACACCAGTACGGCTGGCAAGGATACGGTCGTGAGCTGTAGGGCTACCACCACGCTGCAAGTGACCAAGGATAGAAACGCGTACATCATACTCAGGGAACTCCTTGCGAACACGCTCTGCATAATAAAGAGCACCACACTTAGGACTCTCTGATACAATTACGATACAGCTCTTCTTTGACTTACGGAAACCACGCTCCATGAACTGTGTAAGCTGATCGACGTCGGTGCTATCCTCAGGGATAATAGCAGCCTCAGCACCAGTAGCGATAGCACTGTTCTGTGCGAGGAAGCCTGCATCGCGACCCATTACCTCTACGAAGAAGATACGCTCGTGGCTCTGAGCAGTATCACGGATACGGTCTACACAAGACTGGATTGTGTTCAATGTTGTGTCATAACCGATGGTTGAGTCTGTACCATAAAGGTCATTGTCAATAGTACCAGGAAGACCGATACAGCAAATATCATGTGCCTGAGCAAATGCCATTGCACCAGTAAGGGAACCATTACCACCGATAACTACAAGAGCGTCGATGCCTTCCTTCTTGATATTGTCGTAAGCCTTCTGCTTACCTTCTGGAGTCATGAACTCCATAGAACGGGCAGTCTTCAACAGAGTACCACCATGAGCGATGATACCACTCACATCCTCTGTAGTGAATTCCTTTATCTCGTCGTTGATGAGGCCATCATAACCACGATAGATTCCCTTGATTTTAAAACCATTGTAAATGCCGGCACGTGTTACCGCACGAATCGCAGCATTCATACCTGGAGCATCACCTCCTGAGGTAAGGATTCCGATAGTTTTAACTTTTGCCATAACTGTCTTATACCTTTTATTATTGTTGAAACATTTTAATTTCGTTATTATATTATCATCCAGAGAGCAAGAAGTCCGACCAGCGAACCTACAACTGCCTTCCATCCGACATTTTTAAAATACCATCCTGCATGAATGTGCTCCATTTTCATGAGAGCCAAACCGCTCATACTTCCGATTGTCAGTATATTGCCACCTGCCATCACGCAGTAGGATATTATTTTCCAGTAAGGACTATTTGGAGCAAATGTTTGTACTGCACTTCCGGCAGTATTCACATCAGGGCTGAAAAAGGTGATAGCTGTCGAGAAGTTTTCCAGAACCATACTTACTAGTCCGGCACCTACACCAACAATCCATTCGCATTCCCTATTTCCATTCATCCACGCGAAGAAGTCGTCCAAGACTCCAGTCTCCTTCACAACCGACAAAGCCAATAGCATACCCATCACATAAAGCATTGTCTGAATAACGCCATATTGCAGCACCATCAGATGCTTGTGGGTTAAAATCTGCTCAGTCCTCATCAACTTTCGGTTGAAAATTTCATTGACAACCCAGAGTATTGCCAGCACACAGAGTGCGCCCAGGAACGGACTCAACTTTGTAATATCGCGAAAAGTAGGAATAAACCATAATCCACCAATACCTAAAAACAGCATAACAAGCCGCTGCCATACGTTAAGTCGAGTATCATCTCCACGGAATGGCATTGCAATCCAACCTGCATCTACTCTATCCGGTAACATTCGGCTGAGCATCCATGTCGGGATAACCCAGGCCAACAAACAAGGGATAGCAAGAATTGAGGAGAAATTGGTTGCTGTTACAGCACCTCTTGTCCAAAGAACAAGGCCTTCCGGATTACCAATGACCGTTAGTGCGCCACCACAATTCGCCGCCAGAAGAATCGCAGATCCGAAAATCATACGTTGTCTTCGGCTTTGCACTATCTTGTGCATCATTACGAGCATCATCACGGTTGTCGTAAGGTTATCTAGGTTGGCTGAAATCACAAACGTTACAATTGCGAGAGTCCAAATCATTCTCCGACTACTTCGGGTCTTCATCAACTGGGTAATGAAATCAAAACAACCGTTGTTGTTAAGTATCTCGACGATAGTCATCGTGGCAAGCAAGAACAACACAATTTCCGCTGCATGCCCCACATAAGGAAGGAAAACATACTGAGCTATATACTCCTTGACAGTTACACTTGTCGACTGGAGTGGGCCAAGCTTCCAACCTCCTTTTAAGAAATCAGTGTAGTCGCCAGCATGCTGGCTCATAACGAAATCAGTACCATAGCAGATGTAGAGAACCCATCCCACTGTTCCAGCGAAAATGGCCACAGCTGCCTTATTCACATTAGTCAGACTCTCGGTTGATATGAGAAGAAAGGCTAAAACAAGTATGGCTACAATGATTAATGTCATGTTGCACTTATTTCAAGTGACAAAGTTACAAAATAAGTTGCATAATCCTCAAGATATAACCACTTTTTAATACCTATTTAACAACAAATTTGACCTATGTCAAGTAGGGTATATTGCTTTTGCTACCCTCAGTTTACAAAACAGCCACCTATCAAACCTTCCCATCTCCTTAAAAATCATTTTATGAAATAAATCAATATAATATCATCGCGATTCATTAATTTTGCTTACTTTTGCACAAGAACTACAATGACCAACATGGAAAAAGTATCAATTCTTATGGCCGTCTTTAATGCTGAGGACTATCTGAAAAAGAGTTTAGAATCACTTATCAGACAGTCTTACAGCAATTTACAGATTATCTGTGTAGATGATTGTTCTACCGATCACTCCCTTTCTATCTTACATCAATATAAGGAGAAAGATAATAGAATCGAAGTTATCCACCTGGAGAAAAATTGCGGACTGGCACACGCCCGCAATGTTGCACTGAAACATGCTGACGGCGATTTTATTTGTATGTTGGATGCAGATGATTGGTATAGTGAGAACACCATGGAAGAAGCTATTCAGGTTTTCCACGACCACCCATCAACCGATTGTGTTCTCTTCCATTGCTCCGAAGTTTTCCAAAAAGGCAAAGTGTATGACATCCACCCTGACAAATACGAGAAGTTTGAAGTTCTTTCCGGACATGATGCCTGCATAAAAAGTCTTACCTGGCAGATACATGGTATTTATATTGTAAGAGGAGACCTTCATCGACAATATCCCTACGACGAAACAACTCGTATGAACAGCGACGAGAACACTACCCGTGTACATTTTTATTACTCAAGAGAAGTGAGATATAGTAAAGGTATCTACTATTATCTGCAACACGAAAGCTCCATTTCCCACGCTCCTACTATCCGAATCTTCGACATCCCTAAAGCCAATGAAAGCCTACTGAATTTCCTGAAATCTGTTGATTTTGAGGAACAGGTAATCCGGTTCTTTACTGGAGTTTGCTGGATGAGAATTGTAGATACCTACTACAGATATTACAGAGCAAAAGAGCATTTTACTCCTGAAGAAGCTGAATATGGAAGGAAGGAGATCTTCGAGGCTTGGAAAAACATCAATTTGAGGGACATAGACTTGAAGAACAGAATAAAACTAGGCTACATCCCTTTCAAGTTCAAGCCATACCCATTGGGATTCTTCCTTTTTAGAATGGAAGAAAACCTCTATTTTGGCCTGAAGAAACTTTTTAATAAGCTATAGGGAACAGTCGCAATAGCTATTTACGGTGAAGTTTCTTCTTCAATTTCAGAATAAGACTTTCCCAGAGATGAGTCTTGCTATGAAGAATCTGTATAGACACCCCAAGACTGACAATACAAAGCAGAATACCAACAATCCAATAGGAAATGCCCGAGGTCGAATTGGTCACAAAATAGCCAATCAACCCTATCGGCATCTGAATCAAGGCATACAGTTTCACATTCCAACTGAAAGAATAATGATATTTAATTCGAGTATAGAATAAGTCAAACACCAAGCCTAAGAATCCGGAAGCGGCCAGAGCAATTCCAGTTCCCTCCAACCCCCACAGTTGATAGCCGACAATAACAAAAGCAACCACCAATATATCATATACCGCCTCGAGTGTGAGATAAGTAAGCGAATCCCCCTTAGCCAACGGTATGTATTCGATTGGAAGGGTAATGGCACGAAAATACATGGCAAGAACTGTGATCTTCATCATTCCCAGAACAGGAATAAACTTGCCACTATATAATAAAGGCAACAGTATCGGCAGAAAAACCATAAAGAAAACAAGCAAAGGAGCCACTAAAAGCAAAGACACCTCTACCTGATTATTCACCATCTCGTTCAATTCCCTGCCAGTCCCACGTACGCCAGAAAGTCGAGGAAAATAATCCGTCTCCATTGCAGAAAACACCATTCCGGCATAAGTCATTGTCATCATATAGCCGGCATTATACAATCCGACAACTGACAAGTCTCCCGAAGTATTCAGGTAGGAACGAATAAGGAACTCAGCCCCACTTCCCAACACTCCGGCAAGTAAGAATGCAACTCCGAGTTTTACCATCCCCAGTCCCTCTGCAAGCATTGATTTCTCTAAGGATATGCGAAAAGGGAACAAACGGTAGGAGTAAACTGCAATAAGCACCAGCTGCAACAACGCCGCTAATACCAGCGAAGGTACAATTCCACTCATTCCAAACTCATAAAAAATCGGAATAGAGATCAACATGGCCCCCACTACGTTATACAAGGAGATAGCCGCCAAATGCTTCAACTGGCGAGTACCTTTTAGAATAGCAAGTTCACCACCTATTACAGAAAGGAGCGCCACCACAGGTGAAAGCATAACAAAATGAAGTATATGGTTTCCCCAGGTAAAAGTCCATTTATTCAGCAGTGGGCTCAAGATAATACAAAGAAGAGCTCCCAGCAAAGCAGTAAGGAGACACCAGGAACGGATAATTTTTACAGAATGGGATAAGCGTTCCGTATCATCCTGCTCATAAGCCTCGGATATATTTCTCACTGCACTCATCGGAATGCCCAGGTTTGTAGAATCAGAAAAAAGTTTGATGGTACTGTTGAAAAGAGCTGCCAAACCCATACCTTCTGGTCCGAGAATCATAGCAACAAGCTTATTTCTAATGATTCCAACCAGAATGCTCAAACCCTGCACACCGCCAAAAAGACCAGTATATTTTAGGATATGTGAATAACTATCACTTTTTTCTGAATTTTCCATTTAAAAAATAAACGCAATTTAAAAGTTTTTATTACCTTTGTGATTATGAAATTATCTATTATCATACCAGCATATAACGTGGGAAACACTTTAAAGCGATGTCTCGAAAGTGTTTTAGGACAGAACATCGATGACTGCGAGATTATTCTAGTCGACGACGGTTCCACCGATAAGAGTGCACAAATATGTGACGAAGCTGCTGCTAAGGACAACCGCATCAAAGTTATACATCAAACCAACCAAGGTCTTAGCGAGGCCAGAAACTCAGGACTCAATGTCGCAAAGGGCGAATACATCACTTTTGTTGACAGCGATGACTATCTGGCTGCCGACACATATCAACCTCTCATCGATCGCCTTGATTCCGACAAGAGTATCGATTTCATCGAATATTCCGTATATGAACGAACAGGCAACATCCTGAAGGAACATGTGCTCCAACTTCCTGAGTTTGAATATACCGACATGCGGGAATACTGGCTCAGTGGTCACGCGTATCTTCACACTTACGCCTGGAACAAAGTATATAAGCGAGAATTGTTCGAAAATGTGAGATATCCAAAGGGTAAGACCTTCGAGGATGTTTTCACCTTGCCTCTGATTCTTCAGAATTGCAAGAAGGTTGTCACCACCGAACATGGTCTTTACTATTATAAGTGGAACAAGTCGGGTATCACAGCTACCGCAAAGGGAAATGATCTCATTGCTCTGCTGAGAGCGCACGAGGCTGCCTTCAAGAACAAGATATTCTCACTCATCGATGCCCCTTCTACGAATCTCAATTCTAAGCAGGCTAGAGAGATTGGAGAGTATTATGCGCATCTACTGAATATCCAGATGGATGTCTATGAGCAGACTGGCTCTGACCCTATCCTTCCAGTATTACCTTATTATAATACTTGGAAGCTGAAACTTATGCACCTAATTGGAATGAAAAATATATGCCGTCTCAACACTCATTTTCACAATCTGATAAGAACCCTCTGATAAGTTTTGTCATTCCGGCCTACAACTTACCTGCAGAGCTTTTGAGAGAATGCCTTACTCACATCCTTGACCTATCCTTGAGCAAGGATGAAAGGGAGATTATTATCATTGATGACGGTAGCGACCTCCCTGTTATCGATGACCTTTTTGATTATCGTGATAAGTTCGTTTACTTGAGACAGCGCAATCAGGGACTTTCTGTAGCCAGAAATATGGGTATATTGCTGGCTACCGGTAAATATATTCAATTTGTTGATGGCGATGACTACCTAATTCAGGCTCCTTACGAGCACTGTCTGGACATAGCCAGATACCATGATCCCGACATCGTACTCTTTGAGGACACTAACGATAGTAATGTGGAAACCCCTTTCAACTACGATGGACCGGTAAGCGGAAGCAGTTTTATGCACAATAATAATCTGAGGGCATCTGCCTGGGGATATATTTTCCGAAAGAGTTTGCTCATCAACCTGCGTTTCACGCCAGGTATCCTTCACGAGGATGAGGAATTCACCCCTCAACTGATTCTGCGTGCCGACAGACTCTTCACAACAAACGCCAAGGCCTACTATTACAGGAAACGTCCATCCTCGATAACAAATAAGTCTGACAAGAATCACAATCTTCGCCGACTCGCCGATACAGAAAGAGTAATTTTCCACCTCCAGGAAGTAGCGGAGTCTATCCCGGAAGTTGACAGAGTGGCTTTGCAACGACGCGTTGCCCAACTTTCGATGGACTATCTCTACAACACCATACTTCTTACAAGAAGTAGCAAGCATTTGGAGACTGCTATCGATCATCTTAGAGATCACGGACTATTTCCACTTCCCGACAAGAATTATACTCGTAAATACAATCTCTTCCGTAAAGCGATCAACTCTAGTATTGGAAGAAAAATGATGATAATCACATTGCCAAGACTATGAGAATTCTATTGATTGGTGAATACAGTAATGTACATGCAACCTTGGCAGAAGGTCTTCGGAAGCTTGGACATCAGGTGACCGTTCTCTCAAATGGCGATTTCTGGAAGAACTACCCTAGAGATATTGACTTGGTTAGAAAACCAGGAAAGCTAGGGGGAATTCTCTATATGACTAAACTGTATGCTATCCTGCCAAAATTAAAGGGATATGATATTGTACAGCTAATAAACCCCATGTTTCTCGAACTGAAGGCTGAGCGCATTGCCCCTGTCTACAAATATCTTAGAGCCAACAATAATCGAATCATACTGGGTGCTTTCGGAATGGATTATTACTGGGTGAACGAATGTATCACCCGTAAGCCTTTAAGATACAGCGACTTCAACATCGGCGAAACCATCCGGGAAGATGCCATTGCAAGGAGAGACAGAGAGGATTGGCTGGATACTCCAAAAGGAGAACTGAACAAATTCATCGCCAAGGATTGCGATGGTATTGTGACAGGACTCTACGAATATCAGGCATGTTACCAGCCTGTTTTCCCCGAGAAAACCCTCTTTATCCCCTTCCCTATCCAATGTAAGGACAACTATAATGTTGAAAGCAAGGGGAAACTGAAGTTATTCATAGGAATTAGTAAAAACAGAAGTGTTTATAAAGGCACTGATATTATGCTGAAGGCCGCCCAGGCTGTTGCCGAAAAATATCCAGAAGAAGTTGAACTGAAAGTGGCAGAAGGTGTGCCTTTCGAGGAATACACCAAGATAATGAATGGTAGTGACGCCATCCTGGACCAGCTCTATAGCTACACCCCTTCTATGAATCCACTGGAAGCTATGAGTCGTGGCATCATCTGTGTTGGGGGCGGCGAACCGGAAAACTACGAGATTCTTAACGAAGAAGAACTCCGGCCAATTATCAATGTTCAGCCCAACTATGAGAGTGTCTTTGAGGAACTTGAGCAACTTGTTCTTCATAGGGACAGAATACCCGAACTAAAACGCCAGAGTATTGAGTATGTCAGAAGGCATCACGAATATATTAAGGTGGCGCGACAATACGAAGAATTCTACAGGAATGTCTTGGAAAAGAAAATTTAAGTGCAAAGAATGTAGCTATTCAGCCGACATTTATGAAGGAAAAGGATTTATGGGACAGGAAATAGTCTCGGTGAGTTGTCCGGAGTGTCATTCCATCCAACCCTTAGTGGTGGGAGGAGTCATCGGACAATCCGCCCCCTCTTTCCGTTCACTGGTCGATCGTCTCTGTCTGAACTGCGGTTCCAGCCAAATCAAGAAATGGGATGGAAAAACCTGTCCAAAGTGCGGCGGAGAGATGCAACCAACAGAAGACAAAGAATTCTGGACATAAAAAAAAGCTGAACCTTCAAATGAAAGTTCAGCTTCTTTATTTCTTAATTTCGGAAGATTAAGCCTCTGCAGGTGCCTCTTCAGTTGCCTCCTCTGCAGGAGCAGCCTCAGCTTCTGCCTTAGCAGCAGCCTCAGCAGCCTTCTTATCAGCTACCTTCTTAGCAATTGCCTCATTAACCTTCTTCTCTGCCTCGAGAGATGCAGCGATAGCATCCTTCTTAGCCTTAGCGTCGCCCTCGCGAACAGCAGTAGCAGCCTGGTCCTTACCTGCCTTCCAAGCATCAAACTTGCTCTGGCAAGCAGCCTCGTCGAATGCGCCCTTCTTAACGCCACCCTTAAGGTGCTTCATCAAGTAAACGCCCTCGCCCTTGAGGATGTTACGAACTGTGTCTGTTGGCTGTGCACCGTTCTCTACCCAGTAGAGAGCACGCTCGAAATTCAAATCTACAGTAGCAGGATTGGTGTTAGGATTGAAAGTACCAATCTTCTCAGTAAATTTACCATCACGTGGTGCATTAACGTCAGCGATTACGATGCTATAGAAAGCATAATTCTTACGACCGCCGCGCTGTAATCTGATCTTTGTTGCCATTTTAATTTAAAATTTTAATTAGGTTTGAATTTTATGCATCCATCTCGTGAATGCGGGTGCAAAATTACGACTTTTATTTTGAACAAGCAAGCTTTTATGCAAAAACTTTGCTTTTCAAGGACTGTAAAGGGTGTCTATTTCACCAAGTTATAGATTTCACTAGGTGATTTTCGTTTCAAGATATCCATCTCAAAATCTTTTCCCACGATAATTCCATAACTTCGAAGTATCTGCTCCACTGTCTTTCGCGCCAACTCTGGATGGTTGTTCTCCTCACTAAGATGACAAAGCCAAACACGCTTTAACTTCTGCGAAGCATGCTCAGCCAGAGCCTTAGCACACTCCTCATTACTTAGATGACCATTAGGGCCAGATATACGATCTTTCAAATATTGAGGATAAGGCCCCTGACGAAGCATCTCCTTATCGTGATTTGCCTCTATCACCAGATAATCTGCCTCCTCAATCATATTCAGCATTTCATCTGTAAGATGGCCTGCATCTGTAATCAGACAAAAAGTAACACCTTCACATTCTACCTTATAGCCAACATTATCGGAGCTATCATGAGGAACGCCAAACGAAGTGATTTCAAAATCACCCAATCGGAATGACTTTCCTTTCTCAATGACATGCGCATATTCTGAACAGATTTTCTTCCGAACACAATAGTTGCGCTCTATGCCATCATGAACTTTACGTGTGGTATATACCGGTATGTGATAGTCGCCACTCAGGCTGCCAACCGACTTTACGTGGTCAGCATGATCATGCGTGATGAGTATGTTCTTCACATTTTCAAAGAGCATCCCGTAGTTATGGAAACTCTTCTTAAGTGATCTAATTCCTACTCCAACATCTATCAGTAGCGAATCCTTCTCGGTATATAAATAGTAGCAGTTTCCGCTGCTTCCACTTCCGAAGGATATAAATTTCAGCATTTTAAGTTTGTATTTTATGCAAAAGTAACAAAAAAGATTTTCATCACAAAGTTTTTTATTACCTTTGTACTTAAATTTAAGAAATAAAAAACTTATTTGGACAGAAATGGATTTCTTTGAAAGAAAAATTCTACATACACCGCTTGGACGACTACTTATGGTGGTCGTTGTTGTTGCTTTCGCTGCTTTCTTCATCAGCCAGTGTTCTTTCTCACACGAGGGTGAGGAAAAACAGCTAAAGGAAGATGTCGACTCGTTCGCCACCTATTATTATAATTGGAAGTTTCCTGATGCTGCCAGATACTGTACTCCTGAATCCAGAATCTGGCTGAGATTTGCATCCACCAATGTTCACCAGGCTGATGTTGATATTCTGAAGCAACAGAAAGAAGGTGCCTCTCACACCATCACTGATGTTGACTACCTCCCGAACGACACTGCAGCCACTGTAACTATCGAAGTGAGAAACTATCTAAGAATGGACACTATCGGCAAGGAGGGAAGGATTATTCCTGAGGCTACATTCAAGCTACCTGTGGTTTACCGCAATAAGCGATGGCTGGTTAGAATGGAAGACCTACCGCGAAGTGAAAAGAAAAATCGCGACTAAAGCTAGGGTGAATGATGGCGTAATGCTCCTCTTCGGTTAGATAAGCTGGATTGATGGCTTTCATACCCATATCAAATCGGAGTATGAAATAATCGAAGTTCAGACGAAAGCCCAAACCGTATGCTACAGCAATTTGCTTATAGAACTCGCTAAACTTGAACTGTCCGCCTGGCTGCTCTTCGTAGCTGCGAAGGGTCCAGATGTTACCTGCATCCACAAAGATTGCGCCATGTAATTTCCAGAAGAGCTTTGTTCGGTACTCTGCATTCAGGTCTAATTTCATATCGCCCGTCTGGTTGATGAAGTCAATTCGGCCATCGGTTCCTCGGAAATTTCCTGGTCCCAGTTCTCTTACACTCCATCCTCTCACCGAATTGGCACCTCCTGAAAAATAACGTTTTTCAAAAGGCAAGATCGTACTATTACCATAAGGATAGGCGATTCCCAATCCGCCATGCAATGCCAAGGCATTGTTCTTGTCGAACTGGAACAGGTGGGTATAGTCCACATCGAATTTCACATACTGCGCATAGGCAATATTCAGGAGCGTGCGTTGTCCATTTCCATTCTCCTTGAATCCAAAAGGTCCGGCTATGGAATTCAGCAAATTACCCGCCGTCTCGATATTCGTTCTTACAGCATCAATACCATCATTATATGTCAAGGCAAAACCCAGTTTCATAATGAAGATATCATCATAGTTGTATTTCAGAATAGCATTTCTACTGCTCACGCTGTCGAGATAATCATGCTTGAAGGTTTCTGAAATCCATGGCATATATACATAGTTCAGATCGAGAAGATCTAAACGATAATTCAAGTGATGTCTTGGCTCACTCCAACGATAACGCCAGGCGGTTGAGAAGACTCGGCGATGAAACTCTGGTCGATTCTGCAAGTCCCAGCTCAATGCCACCTCCGAGGTTGCTGTCTGGCGACGGCGGAAACTTCTTGACAGGAAAGGTGCGATAAAGCGAGGGAATGATAGTTTGGTTTCTATCGAATACTCCTGATAGTTCTGATCCTGATATCCCTCTAGCCCTGTTATGGCCTCATAGGCACCACGGAATTCAATAGAGAAAAGTTCGCTACCTCGGAATAAATTACGATTCTGGTAGGTAAGAGAGGCTGCTGCACCCAAGTCGCCTGCCGTATTGGTTCCTTCTGGCTGGAAAGAGAGGGTGGACGGTTTGTTCATGCTGATTTGAATGTTACAATCCAGCAGATTACTGTCGGGTATCTCGGTAAAGTGAATATTGGTGTATTTCACCGCCTGTAAACGAGCATAGTTATTATAGGTACGCTGCAGAGCGCGGGCACTATACAAGCGTCCAGGTTCCATACGGGTATTATCCTCCAGCACACTTCTTCGGAGATGTATCTTGTCATTCTCGCGATCGGTGAAATTTACATTGCGAATGGTATAGCGAGGGTGCTCAGTAGGCTCGGCACTCTCATTGGCCTTATATTTAATAAGGTGTAAGGTTACATCGATATCCTTGCTTCCCGTGATTGTATCTGCAGTGAAATGGATGAAATCCTTGTGAAAATGAAAATAACCATTATTCGAGAGCAGACTTGTGATGCGCTGGCGCTCCTCATCCAGTCGGCTCACCGTGAAAGGCATACCAGGCTGCAAGCCCCACTTCTCGGCATCATCAATATCCAGGAAACGGGCGATGCTGTCGTCCTGGACATCATACGAAACATTGCCAATAAAGAAAGGTTCTCCTGGATGAAGTGTATAGATGGCCTTGAGCTTCTTGCCCTTCACCTTTTTATCCAGGGTGACCGAAGAATTCATATAACCAAGATTCTTCATGGCCGTATGAAGATCTTCACAACTCAACTGCGCCTGAAGTGTATCAAACACTACAGGTTCCTCGCCTATCCGCTGCAAGGTTCGGTTAATCCACTTTGTGGTGTCTCTTCCCGAAAGCGAGTAAGTTCCCATTGGAATCTTGAACATAGAAAACCATTTCGAGTTGGCCTTCTGTCGGATATAAGGTTGCAGAAGGGCAGCATCAAATCCTTTCGTGTCCGACTTCACCTCTACTTTTTCAAGCAGATACTCTTCGTCGGGAATGAATTTTGTTGCTGAGCACGAACTCAGAATAAGCAAAAAGCTGTATATAAATGGTTTTAATATCTTCAACTCGTATAAATTTTGTGCAAAGATAGCAAAAAAACTTTTCACTCATCTCTCATCTCTCATCTTTTTATTATCTTTGCATTTAAATGATAAGTAAATCAAAAATTAAACAGATTCACTCGCTGGAACTAAAAAAGAACCGTAAAAGCGAGAATGTATTCGTGGCTGAGGGGCCTAAAGTTGTGGGCGACCTGCTTGAAAACAGGCAGGCACAGACGATTGTGGCCACGCAGGAATGGTTGCATGGTCGCTCCTTTAACAGTTCAACCGAGGTAATTGAGGTAACCGAGGATGAATTGCGAAAAGTGAGTTTTCTGCAACATCCTCAACAGGTACTGGCTGTTTTCCCACAAATTTCCGAGGCTGGAAATATTGAATTCAACCCAGAGGAGCTTTACCTGGCACTAGACGGAGTTCAGGACCCTGGCAATCTGGGCACAATTATCCGCATTGCCGACTGGTTTGGTATCTCCAACATTTTCTGTAGTCAGGATACTGCTGATGTCTATAACCCCAAGGTGGTGCAGGCAACGATGGGCAGTATTGCCCGTGTGAATCTTCACTATTGCGATCTTAATCAACTTTTCGACGGTATCCCAGAAGATACTCCTGTTTATGGAACTCTTCTGGATGGCGAGAATATCTATAGTCAAGAACTATCCTCACATGGTATTATCGTGATGGGCAATGAGGGCAAGGGTATTACCCCTGCTATCCGAAATAGAGTAAACCACAAGTTACTCATCCCTAACTATCCAGAGGGCAGAAAGACAGCCGATAGTCTCAATGTTGCCATTGCAACCGCTATAACCTGTTCAGAATTTAGAAGAAATGGAAATTGAATTTGTAAAGAATAGAAGTCTGTTGACTTGCTTGCGAGAAGCTCTACACTTAGAGAAAAGCAACTTTAGTATCTTTTTCAAGAAAACATGGATAGCCGCATTAGTATTTTCGCTTTTCTATGCAGCTGCAATTGTTCTACGAACTCCAAATATGGCACTTGCACAATGGGGATTGAAAAATATCATGATATCATTTGTCATACAGACTATTGCCTATGCCGGAGTATATATTGTTTTTCTGACGTTACTAGCAACTATTTTCAAGTTGCTAACTAAGCAGAAACCAGTACGTGTTTACGTGCGGACCTTCATCATTTTTATTCTGAAGGATATACTTTTCATTCTGTGTTTAGTTGGATTAGTTATAGGTTTTGCTTCGATACGTTCAATGTTGGTTAAATCGGAAATTTCCACTCAACTGGTTATTTGCGCATTCTATATCATCCTAGGATTGGTTATTATGATGGTGATATTCCTGCCTTTCATCTATGTCATCGGAAAATATATTCTTGATGAGAAGGCGAAACTAATCCATGTGTTTGGTAATATCGGTGTAGGTCTTCGTCACTTTGGATTATTGTTTGGTGCTACATTCATTGTCTGCATTTTACTCATAATAATTTCAGCATTGCTGTATTTACCACAGACAATTCTCACCATTGCCCAGTCAAAATCGCAATTAGGCGCTTTCGAGGGCGACCCATTAGGTACCCCTGCCTATTTCAATGCACTTTATTATGCAACCGCTGCTATCACAGCATTCCTAAGTTGTGCCTTAACCTTGTATCTTGTCATCACTACGGCATATCTCTATGGATCAATAGCTGCACAGGAAATTGAAAGAAAACAAATCACAGTATATGAAAAAGACTAAATTACTCTTCATCGATAGAGACGGAACGCTCATCGAGGAGCCAGAAGACGAGCAGATCGACAGTTTTGCTAAGCTAAAATTCACCAAGGGAATGTTCCGTAATCTTGGATTCATCCGCTCTCATCTCGACTTCAAGTTTGTGATGGTAAGCAATCAGGATGGTCTGGGTACTGAATCTTTCCCTGAAGATACTTTCTGGCCTGTTCATAATTTTATTCTACAGAGTCTTGAGGGCGAAGGCATTACTTTCGATGACCAGCTTATCGACCGTCACTTTCCCGAGGACAACTCTCCTATGCGCAAGCCTGGCACTGGCATGCTGAAGGCATATCTGGAAGATTCTCAGTATGACATCGCAGGCAGCTACGTTATTGGCGACCGCGAGAGCGATGCTGAACTGGCTAAAAATCTAGGCTGTAAGGCACTGATTCTTGGCAAGGATGGAATGGACTGGGATAAAATCGCCGAGATTCTCTTTGCTGGAGAACGTATCGCTGAAGTGAAACGTACTACCAAGGAGACGGATATCTATATTAAGGTGAACCTGGATGGTACTGGCAAGAGTGACATCTCTACAGGTCTTGGATTCTTCGACCACATGTTGGAGCAGATTAGCAAGCATGGCATGATGGACCTCACTATTCACACAAAGGGTGACCTGGAGGTTGACGAGCACCATACCATAGAGGATACTGGTATCGCACTTGGCGAGTGTATTCTTCAGGCATTGGGCGACAAGCGAGGCATTGAGCGCTATGGCTACTGTCTGCCAATGGATGATTGTCTGTGCCAGGTAGCACTCGACTTTGGTGGTCGTCCATGGTTGATGTGGGATGCTGAATTTAAGCGTGAGTATGTTGGCGAGATGCCAACAGAGATGTTCATGCATTTCTTCAAGAGCTTCAGCGACTCCTCTAAGATGAATCTCAACATCAAGGCAGAGGGAACCAATGAGCATCATAAGATTGAAGGCATTTTCAAGGCTTTGGCACGTTCTCTGAGAATGGCTGTTAAACGCGACATTTATCACTTTGAGCTTCCTTCTAGTAAAGGTATGCTATAAGATTTTGCATCACATTCTGCGATGACAAAACTAGTAGAAATTGGGAGTTAGAATTGAGGGGGTATCCTCGTTCTAACTCCTTTTTTCATATACTAGGTTTCGTATATGCTAGCAATTCATAGGATCTCTTTACCTTATTATTTCTTCCCCGCTATTGGTGGTACTCTCTGTTTGCATCGGGGAGTCGAAGAGAAAGATAATTGAATAAGTTATGACACTTATTTAAGCAAACTAACTATTAATAATTTGCAAACTGACCGTGATCGTGGTATACCCTCTCTTTGATCTCCCCCGCAAGCGGGGGAGAAAGTCTGTATAATTGAGTTCTACAACTGTAACAAATTACAATAAAGGTAAAGTATCCTCTCCCCCACTTGTGGGGGAGATAAGAGAGAGGGTATGCCACAAATTTAAGAAAAAAAAACTATTATTAGTTTGTAAACAGACTGTGATCGTGGTATACCCTCTCTTTGATCTCCCCGAGGCTGCTGAAAAAGTCTACACGTTGAATATTATTTCATTTTTGAGAGTATTTATGCTCTAGAA
>CAJOPE010000057.1 GCA_905236815.1 uncultured Prevotella sp.
AATGAAAGGAGGAGTGGTACCTCTTGGAGTTGAACCAAGGACACATGGATTTTCAGTCCATTGCTCTACCACCTGAGCTAAGGTACCTTTTTTGGTTTGCGGGTGCAAAGGTAGGAAAATAAATCCGAATAATAAAATGTAAAATGTAAAATTCTTCTTTGGTTAATGTTTATTAACTAAAACAAGACGTTTATGACTCATTTTGTCCGACTTTCGGATTGTTGAGTGGTAATATCTTGTTCCTGTTAAAAGACAAAAGTACCATCTAGAGTAGAAATTCTACATTTTACATTTTTATTTTCCAAGGATATTAATCCTTGGAAAGTGGATTCCATCCCTGAGCCTGAAGTTCGAACTCTTGTCCGTCACGAGTGACTAGCATTTTGCCAAGTTCAGGTTTGGTGATGTAACCTATCTGCTTGATACCTTCTATTTCATTAATCTTTTCGTTGTCGCCTATAGGAACCGTGAAGAGCAGTTCGTAATCTTCTCCACCATTTAGAGCGCAAGTAGTGAGGTTCATGTTGAATTGCTCTGCAGTTACAGCTGCTTGATAGTCGATAGGAATTTTGTTCTCATAGACTCTGCATCCGCAGTTGCTTTTTTCGCAGATATGCATTAGCTCACTGCTTAGTCCATCGGAAATATCCATCATAGAAGTAGGGTGGATGTTTGCTTCACGCAGTTTCTCCATTATGTCGCCTCTGGCTTCCGGTCTCAGTTGTCTTTCCAAGAGATACTCCTTACCAGAGAAGTCTGGCTGGAAGTCCTCTACGTTTTGGCGTTGAGCTTTTAATGCAGCAAGCTTTGCCTCATCATTATTCTTCTGAGCTTCTTTCACCTTATCGTTGTATTCCTTAATCTGCTGATAATAGACAGATTTTTCTCTCTCTAAAATCTGCAAGCCTAAGTAAGAAGCGCCTAAATCGCCTGATACACAGATTAGGTCGGTTTCGTTTGCTCCATGACGATAGACGATGTCTTCTTTAGCAGCCTCGCCGATAGCAGTGATACTGATAGCAAGACCGGTAAGTGAAGATGTGGTGTCGCCACCTACGATGTCGACATTCCATTTGTCGCAGGCCATCTTCATACCTCTATAGAAGGCGTCGAGGTCTTCTACTCTCAAACGCTTGTCCACAGCAATACTTACTACTAACTGCTTTGGCGTACCGTTCATAGCAAATATATCGCTCAGGTTCACCATGGCTGACTTATAGCCAAGATTCTCCAAATTCGTATAGGTAAGGTCGAAATGGATGCCTTCCATCAACATATCGGTGGTGACTAATACTTCCTTGTCAGGATAATGCATTACTGCACAATCGTCACCTACACCGAAAATGGTGGATGGATTCTTGGGTGTTATGTCTTTTGTGAGATGGTCAATGAGGCCGAACTCACCTAATTCCTTTATTTCCATTAATTCTTATATTAGCTAGCGCATTTATGAGCGCTTGATGATTTCGCGGAAAATCTCAGTCATTCGAGGTTGAGCCTCGTTTGCTGCAATCTGAACTTCCTCGTGGCTAACCTCGACAGGAACATCAAATCCACCAAGATCCGTGATGACACTGATTCCGAAAACACGGATGCCACAGTGGCGGGCTACGATAACTTCTGGAACAGTACTCATTCCAACTGCATCTCCACCTAACACGCGGTACATACGATATTCTGCAGGAGTTTCAAAGGTTGGACCTTGTACGCCCACATAGGTTCCGTGTACTAAGCGAATGCCTTTTTCTTCTGCAATCTGGTCGGCAAGTTCTACGAGCTTATGGTCGTAAGCCTCGTGCATATCAGGGAAGCGAGGACCTGTTGGCATATTCTTTCCACGAAGTGGATGCTCTGGGAAGAAGTTGATATGGTCGGTGATAATCATCAGGTCACCAATGTGGAACTCTGGATTCATACCACCAGAAGCATTGGAAACAAAAAGAGTTTCAATGCCTAGTTCATACATTACGCGCTCTGGAAATGTAACCTCTTTCATGTTGTAACCCTCGTAGAAGTGAAAACGACCTTCCATGGCCATAATGTCCTTTCCTCCGAGTTTACCAAAGATGAGCTTTCCTGCATGTCCTTCCACTGTAGATACAGGGAAATTTGGTATGTCCTGGTATGAGAATTCGTAACTATCAGTTATCTCTGAAGCTAATTGTCCGAGACCTGTTCCCAGAATGATCGCTGTTTTTGGACTTGTGGTCATTCTTTGCTTTAACCAGGATGCTGTTTCTTGAATTTTTTCGTACATAGCTTATAATCTTTTCATTAAATGTTTCTTCTTGTTCGAGCATAAATTTAACTCTTATCGGCAGTGCATAGATATTGTCTTGCACGCTTTGGCTAAGTCCCTCTGTGCTCTTCAAACGGACTGCGTCTTTCTCTGTTGTTACAATGATTTTTGGCTCAGGCATTTCGTCAAAAGTATCATTGATTTTATTTATGTCCTTTGATTTGAAATTGTGATGATCGGAGAAAGAGAGGGTAGTAAGTTTTGTGCGATCAACTTTCAAATCATGGATAATCTGCTCTGGAGATGCAATACCCGTCAATAACAGGACATTGAAATTCTTCTCAATTCTTTCCAGTTGGTTGGCTCTGTCTCCAAAAACAGGAGTTAACTTTTCATATTCCAAGGTTGTGAAGAAAAGTTCCTGATAAGGGAACAAATCCATGGCCTTCGTCAATACTCTGAACTCCATCGGTTTAAGGTCTTTTGGACATTTTGTAATAATTACCACATCCGCACGGTTCTTTCCACTTGATGGCTCACGAAGTCTTCCTGCAGGAAGCAACTTGTCGTAAATGATGATGCGATGGTAATCGATGAGCAGAATGTTGATGCCTGGTTTCACATATCTGTGTTGGAAGGCGTCGTCCAAGAGAATTACATCTGTTTCCTTTGTTTCCTCATCATGGGTGATACGCTCTATTCCGTTGCAGCGTTTTTTATCTACTGCCACGAAGATATTTGGAAATTTCTGGTGCATCTGGTACGGCTCGTCACCTATTTGAGGCATTGTGGTATCGGCATCTGCCAATACATATCCATGGCTTTTTCGCTTGTACCCCCTAGATAGTACTGCAACCTTTACTCTATCTTGTAAAAGTCTGACCAGATATTCCACATGTGGCGTCTTTCCCGATCCTCCGACTGTTATATTTCCAACGGATATTACAGGAATTGCAAAAGCTTTTGATTTCTTCAGACCGACATCAAAGAGCCAGTTACGAAATCTTGCTCCAATCCCGTATATCCACGATAATGGTGTTAGCCATTCGTTTATCTTTATGAAATCTCCTTCTACTCTCAATTTTATTTAATCGTTACCATTACAGGCGACATTGCCTGAATGCGGTCCATATTCTTGATCTTGCTCATTAGCGCCATTGGCTTATAATATTCGCCCAATGTAGCCTTTAGTTGTGTGTCCAGATAGCTATTCTTGTTGTCTGTAGAATTGAGAATCTTGTCCATCCAGTCTGTTGGAGCAGGGTAATTCTCTGTATAATAGCTCTTTGTCTTTGCTAGCTGTGCAGCTTTTGCGATGGCATCATCCAGACCGCCGAGTTGGTCTACCAATTTTAGCTTGATAGCATCTTCTGCTAGATATACGTGACCTTGAGCTAATGCTTCTACCTGTGCCATTGTTAAATGACGGCCGTCAGAAACACGCTTTTTAAACAGCATATAGCCTCGGTTGATTTCTGCCTGAAGATAGCCGAGTTGTTCTGGAGTAAAGAAGTGACCATCTGCATACATTACAGAGTTGCGGTTGGTCTTAACTTCATCATATTTTAAACCCAATTTGTTGGTCATCAAGTCGCTGGCATCTGGGAATAGACCAAAAATACCGATACTACCTGTAATTGTCATTGGGTCTGCAACAATCCAGTTAGCACCGCAACTCATATAGTAACCTCCTGATGCTGCAGCGCCACTCATTGATACAACAACAGGCTTTACTTTCTTAAGTTCCATCACCTGATGCCATATCTGCTCAGAAGCATAGGCAGATCCACCACCAGAATTAATGCGGATAACAACAGCCTTTACGTCTTCGTCCTCAGCCAAGTCTTGGAAGTCTTTAACAAGATCTTTGCCGATAATCTGATGGTCGCTTCCGAAAATGCTACTTGGAATTTCGGAGTCAACGATGTCGCCAAAAGCATAATATACAGCAATTTTGTCATCGCCGTCATCACTCTTGTCCTCAACGTTTGCCATTTCTGAAATCGAAACCTGCTTGATTGCATCCTCTTTTTCTATCTTCAACTGTTCTTTGATCACATTTTTGATGTCATCTGTGTAGTAGAAACCGTCAACCATCTTGTATTTCTGCAGGTTTTGAGGATCCTCTGTGGCAATGAGTCGGTCAGCGTAAGCATTGAGTGAATCAACAGAAATCTTTCTGCTGTTGGATACTGCTGTTGTGATTTCTTTCCAATAGCCGTTTATATAACGTTCGGTTTGTTCGCGGTTTTCTGCACTCATCTTGTCTTGAGTGAACATCTCAACGGCACTCTTGTATTTTCCTACTTTCACAGGAACCATTCTTACACCAACCTTTGCAAGCAAGTCTTTCACATAGGTAAGCTCGCCACCTACACCATGCCAGTCTATAGTACCTGATGGATTGATATAAATCTTGTCGGAGAGGGAAGCCAGATAGTAAGTTCCTTGTGTATAGATTTCACCATAAGAGATAATCCATTTTCCGCTCTTTTTGAAATCAGCAAGTGCCTTGCGAAGTTCCTGCAATTGTGCTAGGTCAGCAGAAAAACTTCCTGCTTCCAGGTAAATACCTTTAATATTTTCATTATTTTGCGCTTTGTGGATCGCCTTTAGCGTTTTTTCAAAGCTTATTTCCTCAATATCCTGTAAGTCATTCAAAAAAGAACTGTTGCTTTGCTCGGACATCTCGCCTTCTAGTTTCAGTACTAATACAGAATTATCGCTTAACGTAGTTTGCTTCTGTGAGGAAGATACCATACCAATAATACTCACGAGTCCTAGAATGCCCATGATGATTCCGCATGAAATAATACCAACGATGGTGGCGGCAACGTACTTGAAGAATTCTTTCATAAATAACTAGTTACAAATTAAGTTTTGCAAAAATAGTAAAAAAATACATCAATCCAAACGAAATTGTACGATTTTACATCTTTAAGCACATTTTTAATGCGTGTAATCATTTAAAATTGATTATCTTTGTAGCTGAATTACAAAAATCTAGAAAAATTACTTATGGAAAGAACATGGAGATGGTTTGGTAAGAATGATAAAATTACACTTGCCATGCTAAAACAAATTGGGGTTGAAGGAATTGTCACTGCATTGCATGATGTGCCACTTGGTGAGGTGTGGACTCGTGAAAAGATACATGATTTGAAAACTTATATTGAGAGCTACGGCATGCGATGGAGTGTAGTAGAGTCTCTTCCTGTTGTAGAAACCATTAAGTATGCTGGTCCTGATCGTGACGAGCAGATTGAGGTGTATAAGGAGAGTTTGCGCAATCTTGCAGCAGAAGGTATCCATTGTATCTGCTACAACTTCATGCCTGTATTAGACTGGGCTCGTACCGATCTCCTGCATGAGAATCCTAATGGTTCTACCAACCTTTATTTTAACTATGCTGAATTTGCCTACTTCGATATTTATATTCTGAAACGTGAAGGCGCTCGTGAGGAATGGGCACAGTTCCAGTTCCCTGCAGGTGTTGGCCAGGGCCGCAATGTTCTTGCTGAGTGTGACGAACTTGCCAAGACGATGGATGCAGAGAAGGAACACAAACTTGTTGAGAACATTATCATCAAGACTCAGGGTTTCGTATCTGGAAACTTCTCAGAGAATGATGAGGCTCCTATCCAGAAGTTCCGTGATTTCCTTGATCTCTATAAGGGTATTGACAAAGCTCAGTTGCGTGAGAATATGAAATATTTCCTCGAGGCAATTATGCCAGTTTGCGAGGAGTGTGATATGAATATGTGTGTGCACCCTGATGATCCACCTATCGAGATTCTTGGTTTGCCACGTATCGTACGTACTGAAGAAGATATTGAGTGGTTCCTCAATGCTGTACCTAACAAGCATAATGGACTCACTTTCTGTGCCGGCTCACTTTCTGCTGGTGCATATAACAATGTTGTTGAGATGGCAAAGAAATTTGCTTCCCGCACTCATTTCGTTCACCTGCGTTCTTGTCACATCTTCGAGAATGGTGATTTCACAGAGGCTTCTCACCTTGGTGGTCGTGCAGATATCATAGAACTCTGCCGTATTTTTGAAAAGGAGAACCCTGCATTGCCAATGCGTGTTGATCACGGTATGACATTCACTGACCAGAAGGGGGGAATTATGGATGAGTCTAGTCATGGACACAATGCTGGCTATACTTTGCTTGGTCGTATGTTCGCTTTAGGACAAGTTCAGGGTATCCTTGCGACTGTTGATCGCGAACTGGGTATCGAGTATAAGCAGCCTGGTTTCTTCGACTAAGAACAAAAGCAGCCACAAAACACAAGCGACAAACAAAACCTAACCTAACATATGTATGAAATTTAATAGTAGAATAACTTTATTGTTGTCAATCATTGCCTTCGCTTTCCTTGCAGCTATTCCGGTGCAGGGAAAGAAGAAGGCTGATCTTTGGCCAGATGGTAAAAAAATGGATAAGTGGTTTTCTGATACCACTAAGATCGATGTAAATAAACTGGGCAAAAAGTTTGTAATAACGGATTTTGGAGTTAAAAACGACAGTAATCTCGTTCAGACGTCAAAGATTCAAGCTGTCATTGAGAAAGCTTATCTTAATGATGGTGGAGGTGTGGTTGTTGTTCCAAAGGGAACCTATCTTACAGGTGCCTTGTTCTTCCGTCCAGGTACTCACCTTTATATAGAAGAGGGTGGTAAACTGAAGGGTAGTGAGCACATTGGTGATTTTCCTGTGGTTGAAACTCGTATTGAGGGCCAAACTTGCAAGTATTTCTCTGCTTTGGTAAACGCAGATAGCTTGGATGGCTTCTCAATCTCAGGAAAAGGAACCATCGATGGTAATGGTTATTATTATTGGCAGAATTTCTGGATTCGCCGCCAGTGGAATCGTCAGTGCACCAATAAGGATGAACAGCGCCCTCGTTTGGTTTACATTTCCAACTGTAGTAATGTAACCGTTCAGGATGTTCGACTGGTAGCAAGTCCTTTCTGGACCAATCACATCTATAAGAGTGACCACGTTCGTTATCTCGACTGCTATATCTGGTCGGAGACAAGCGGACCTGTTAAGGGACCTTCGACAGATGCCATCGACATAGATGTCTGTCATGATGTCTTGGTAAATGGATGTTATATGAATGTGAACGATGATGCTATTGCCATCAAGGGTGGAAAAGGAACCTGGGCAGATAAAGATAGTACCAACGGACCTAATTACAACATTCTGATTCAGAATTGTACCTATGGAACCGTTCATGGTTGTCTTACTCTTGGAAGTGAGAGTTTGATGGATCACAACATTGTGCTCCGAAATATCAAGTGCTTAAGAGCCAACCGTGTGCTTTGGCTCAAGATGCGACCAGATACTCCACAGCATTATGAGTATGTAACCGTCGAGAATATTACTGGAAACACCAACAGTTTCTTGGTTGTTCGCCCTTGGACTCAGTTCTTTAAGCCGGAGAATAGACCGGATATGCCAAAGAGTCAGTGCAATAATATTGTAATCAAGAATATCAATATGGATTGCAAGAACTTCTTCGATGTTGGAACCAGTGATAAGTACGATCTCTGTGATTTCACTTTCGAGGATATCAAGGTTAAAGACCAAAAGAAAGCGTTCGATAAAAATATGATTGAGGGGACAGTCGTGAAGAATGTCGAAATCAATGGCGAGAAAAAATAATAATGCCTATATAATTAAGGTATAGCGCATTAAATATAACTAGGTATAACGCATTTTACATCTTTAAACGATTTTTTTGGTTTTATCAAAATACTAAGGTAAATAGTCAAATATCGTGGTGTCATATTATCACTTTTTGATAATTTTGCCACATTGGAAATTGTGTTAAGAGCCTAATAACGTATAATCAATTATAAAAGAATAACAATAATCTAGATAAAACATGGACCCAAAAAAGCTTTTTAGTAGGACAGCTATGCCTATAGCAATAGCATGTTCAGCTTTGACATTTACTCCATTTGGAATCCAGAATGCATCCGCTGCTGTTGAGGCTACTCAACAGAACGGTGTCATTAGTGGTACGGTAGTAGATGATCTTGGCGAACCTGTTATTGGTGCAACTGTCATGGTAGTTAATGGAAATGCAGCTCAGGGAACAGCCACCGATTTGGATGGTAATTTTAGTATTAAAGCCAAGGCCGGCGTACAACTTAAAATTACCTATATCGGTTTTAAAGACGCTGTAGTTGTTGCCAAGGGTGGAATGAGAGTTAAGCTCGAGCCAACTGCGGTAAACTTAAAGAGTGTCGAGGTAGTTGCTTATGGTGTTCAGAAGAAGGTAACTGTAACTGGTGCTCTTTCTTCTGTAAAGGCTGAGGATTTGAATCGTACTCCAGTTTCATCTGTAAACAATGTGTTGGCTGGTCAACTTTCTGGTGTCACCACTGTTCAGTATTCAGGTGAGCCTGGTATGGATGCTGCATCAATATTTGTTCGTGGTAAGGGTACTTGGACAGATGCAAACCCTTTAATTCAGGTGGATGGTGTTGAGCGTTCTATGTCTGATATCGACCCAAATGAAATTGAGAGTATTACTGTATTGAAGGATGCTTCTGCTACCGCTGTATTCGGTGTACGCGGTGCCAATGGTGTTGTATTGATTACCACTAAGCGCGGTCAGGAAGGTAAGTCTCAGATCAAGGTTTCTACATCTTTCTCTGCATTGACCCCTACAAAGATGGTAGAGCAGGCATCTTCTTATGATTATGCCAAGTTCTATAATCAGATGTTGGCAAATGATGGTAGTGGTGCTCTTTTCTCTGATGCTGTAATTGAGCATTTCAGAACTGGTGATGATCCAATTCGTTTCCCAAGTACTCAATGGGCTGATTATATCATGAAGAATTCTACTCTTCAGACCCAGCATAATGTGAACATTTCTGGTGGAACAAAGAAACTTCGTTACTTTGTGAGTGCAGGTATGTTCACTCAGGGTGGTTTGTTCAAGGAGTTTGATGAGAATTATCATAACGACTATCGCTACGAGCGATTCAATTATCGTGCTAATCTCGACTTGGAAATTACACCAACTACTACTTTGAGTACAAACTTGGCTGGTGTGATTGATGAGGCTTTAAAACCTTATACAGGTCAAGGATCATCTGGTATGATTAAAAATATGTATTATGCCACACCATTCTCCAGCCCTGGAATTGTGGATGGTAGATACATTAACAATACAATTTCTACAGCCGATAATATGGATGGTCAGGTTCTTCCTTTTGTGGGTAGTACGGGTATGGCTTATTACGGCTCAGGATTCATGGAAACTGGTAAGAACAAGCTGAGTATGGATTTGGAGTTGAAGCAGAATTTAAGCATGATTACCAAAGGCTTGAACTGGAGAGCGAAAGGCTCCTACAATAGCTCTTTCGATGTTTACAAGAGGGGTAATGCTATGGTTGCAACTTATAACCCTGTACTCCAGTCTGATGGCACTTTTCTGTATCGCAAGATTAATGATACAACTGAACCAGCTTATGCGGAAAGTAGAAGCAAGGCTCGTGACTGGTATTTCGAAACGGCTTTCAATTATAATCGTTCATTTGGCCTGCATACAATTGGTGCATTAGCTCTTTACAACCAGAAAAAGGTGTATTATCCTACTTCTTATCCTGATATACCTCATGGTGAACTAGGCTTGGTTGGTCGTGTTACTTATGATTGGTCAAATCGCTATATGGCAGAATTTAATATTGGTTATAACGGCTCTGAAAATTTTGCACAGGATAGGCGTTATGGTATTTTCCCTGCTGGTTCTATTGGTTGGGTTGTTAGTGATGAGCCATTCTTTAAGTCTCTGAAGAAAGTAGTTAGCTTCATGAAGTTGCGTGCTTCTTATGGTCTTGTTGGCAATGGTAATAATGGTATTCCTAGATTCTATTACTTGCCTGATCCTTATTATGTAAATCAATCAGCCTTATATAATCGAACAGGAAAAGATGCTGGAGCTTATGGATACAATTTTGGTGTAGAGAATGGAACAACAAAATATGGTGCTCTTGAAGGCAGCAAAAATAATCCTGAAGTAACTTGGGAGAAGGCATTAAAGCAAGATTATGGTGTTGATGTAAACTTTTTAAATGATCGTCTTCGTGCTACTTTTGACTGGTTTCATGAACATCGTTCTGATATCTTTGTAAGTGATGGTACTGTACCAACCTATATCGGTTTCACAGCACCAATGGCCAATCTTGGTGTTACTCATTCTTGGGGTTATGAAGTTTCCTTGAACTGGAATGATAAGATAGGTCAGGAACTCCGCTATTGGGCAAAGGTAAACCTTTCATATAACCAGAATGAAATTCTTGAAATGAAGGAAGCTCCTTTGAATAATGCATATCAGTATCGGAAAGGTCATAGAATCGGTGCCCGTTCTCAGTTTAAGTTCTGGAAGTTCTATTATGATGGTGCAGAAGCCGACTATCAGAAGGAATTTGGAACTGCTTTTCCTAAGCAGTTGGTAAATGAACTGAAGCCAGGTGATGCAGTTTTTGTTGACCTTGATAAGAATGGTGTTATTGATGGAAATGATATGAGCCGTGACTATGGCTATACTGATGATCCTCAATACATTGCAGGTTTGAGTTTTGGCTTGGAGTGGAAAGGTTTCTCTTTTAATGCTATGCTTACAGGTGCTTGGAATGTTAGTCGTATGATTAGTGATGTGTTCCGTCAGCCATTTTATAGTTCTTCTTCAACAACACAAGGAGGATTATTACAATATCATGTAGATAATACTTGGACAGTCGATAATCCTTCTCAGAGTTCGGAGTATCCACGTGCAACATGGATAAATGCTGCTCAGAACTATGTTGAATCTACTCTTTATGAAAAGGATGCAAAATATCTTCGCTTAAAGACTATACAGGTTGCTTATGATTTTAAAATGCCTTGGATGAAGGTTCTTGGTTTGACTCAGTGCCAGTTGGCCTTAAGTGCATACAACCTTTTCACTTTGACTCCATATAAGTGGGGTGATCCTGAGACAAATGCATCTAGTTCACCTTCTTACCCACTTCAGAGAACTTATACAGCAAGTCTTAAGCTTGGATTCTAAAAACAAAGAACAATATGAAGTTATATAATAAAATTTTTACCGGAATTGCAGGACTGGCATTAGCTGCTTCTGTTTTTACCGCTTGTACCGATAAGGTTGCCTTTGGAGATACATTTCTTGACAAGGCATCTGGTGCAACCGTAACAGAGGATACTGTGTTTAATAGCGCTGAATATACAAAGCAATTCTTGAACTCTGTATATGCCTTGCAATATTATGGTTTGCCATATAATAACAATTGTGGTAATTCTGCAAGTCCTTGGACTGGAAAATTTGACCAGATTACGGATTGCTGGTTGATGCATTGGGATAATAATACGATATACAAGGCTTATTATGCTGGTACATTGGACGCAACTCAGAATCCATTACTTTCTTATAGTAATGACAATGTATGGCAGGCTGTTCGTTTTGGTTGGAAACTTATAGAGCATGTGGATAATGTTCCAGGTTTGACCAATGAGGAAAAAGCCAGTATGAAGGCACAGGCACAATGCTTGATCGCTGCTCGCTATTTTGACTTGTTTGCTGTTTATGGTGGTCTTCCTATAGTTGATCATGCTTATACAGGCTTGGAGGGCTCTTATGAATTGCCTCGTGCAAGCGTGGATTCTACAGTTGTATTTATGACAGGGTTATTGGATCAGGCTATTAGTTCAGGGGCACTTCGTTGGGCTTATGATGGCAATACAACCGAGACCGACTCTACCAATAACATCGGTCGCTGGACAAAGGCTGGAGCAATGGCGTTGAAGGCGAAGATTCTTACTTTCGCAGCTTCACCTATATTTAATGCAGAGCAGGGTTACTATGGTGGTCAGACCCCTGCAGAACAGCAGCATTTGGTATGGTATGGTAACTATAGTGAAGAACGCTGGCAGAAAGCACTTCAGGCTTGCCAGGATTTCTTCAATGAACTAAATAGCAAGGGATGGTATAAATTAACTACTCCAGGAGATGTAGGATGTGCAAAGGATGCTGATGGCTATCGCCAGGCTTATCGTATGGGCTATGCTGCTCAGGGTAGTCATGAAATTCTTCATTCTGTTCGTGTAGGTGGTATCGATGCTTTCAAGGCTGGTACTTACACATGGCACCAATGGCATGATGCTCCAGCTCGTCAGAACTGTCTTCCTACTCAGGAATATATTGAAATGTTCCCTTGGGCAGACGGAACTCCTTTTAATTGGGAAACGGATAGTGCAAAGGGACGTCTAACAGGTTCAAATGGCCGTATGTTCTATCAGTATAAGGCTGTTCGTGGTGGCGTTGTTAAGACAGCTTCTCGTGACCCTCGCCTTTATGAGGAATGTATTGTAAATGGTCAGCAGAAATCATTGGACTGGACCTCTGGTAAATCTAATGGCGATGTTTACGAGCTTTGGGTTGGCGGCTATGATGCAGCTTATAATGTAGCTTCTTACGATAAGGATAAGGATGTTGTAAAAGTAACTGAGGCATTGACTTCTCGTTATGCAACTGGTTATGACGACAACAAATACTACATGAACCAGGATTATCTTCGTAAGTTTACACAGTGGGTATATCTTAGCTTGGATGAAATGTATTTGATGTATGCAGAGTGTCTTGCACAGACAGGTAATCTTTCTGCTGCTTTGGATCAGGTAGATGTTGTTCGCTCTCGTGTCGGCTTGGGTTCACTTGAAAGCTGTAATCCTAAGTTGAATCTTTCATCAGATAAAGACAACTTAATTGATGAGATCCTTCGTGAGCGTGCTTGCGAGTTAGGTTTGAGCAATAACCATTATTACGATATGATTCGCTATAAGAAGGGAGAATGGATGACTAAACCTCTTCATGGCTTGATTACTTACAGAATGCAGCGTAATGCGGCTGGTAAGTGGGTGAGAACTTATGGCCCTTGGATGGGTGATGACAAGAATGCAGGTGTAGCTGAACCTTCTCGTTTCGAATATGAGAAGTTTGAGATCGAGAATCGTAAGCGCGCCCTTTGGGGACAGGATCCTGCTTCACAAACTGTAGCAAAGTGGTATCTATGGCCATTCCCTCAGACTGAAATTAATAAGCAGTATGGTCTCGTTCAGAATCCAGGCTGGTAAAATTCTCGCGGTTTAACATTGTTAATTGAATCAAAATGAATAAGAAAAATATAGTAGCGGTTTCTCTGTTGGCAGGATTAAGCCTGCCAGCAGCAGCACAAACTGACTCTTTGATGGTTGGTGAACGTTTTATCAATCAGGCCATAGAGATAGGAGCCAACAAAGACTTTACTCGTGGTAAATCTACTGCTGCAGTAACAGTTATTCAAAATAAGGATGTAAACAAGCGTTCTTCAAAGAATATCGGTAATTCTATTATTGGACAGGGTGGTAATGGCCTTGTTTCTCTTCAAGGTTCAGGTTCTTACTATGCTGCCAATCCTACTTTCTATGTTCGTGGTCTGCAGACTTTGAATAGAAATAATGCGCCATTGATCTTGGTAGATGGAATAGAGCGTGATATTACTTTTATTGATCCTACAGAAGTTGACCATGTAGCTATACTCAAGGATGCTGCTGCTACTGCCTTGTATGGATATAAGGGTATTAATGGCGCTATTCAGATTACCACCAAACGTGGTAAATATGAGTCAAAAGAGATTAAAGTTACTTACGACCATCTCTTTAACTATCAGATTGATCGTCCTAAGTTTATAGATGCACCTACCTATGCTAGTGCCATGAATGAGGCTTTGGCAAATGAGGGACAGGCACCAAAATATTCCGATCAGGAAATTTCTGCCTTTCGCAGTGGTAACTACTCCAATCTGTATCCAAATGTAAATTGGGTAGATGAAACTTTCCGCCACCATGGCGCTACAAATAAAATTGCAGCAGAATTCACCGGTGGAGCAAAGAATTTCAAATATTATGCAATGGTAAATCTTCTTTCTGATAAGGGATTTATCAATAATACAAAGGATGATAATGGAAACAATACACAGGATCGTTACGTTCGTGCAAACATGCGCATGAATCTGGATGTCGATTTGACTCCTACTACCAAGATGAAGGTGAATGCATTGGGTATGTTGGGTGAAATGTCTCGTCCTGGAAACCAGACTGATCTTTGGGGACTTGTATATTCACTCCCTTCTGCAGCTTTCCCAATTAAGAACGCTGAGACTAATTTATGGGGTGGTAGTGTAACTTGGGCTGGTACAAACAACCCTGTAGCTAATACTGCAGGTGCTGCTTATTACAAATTACATGATCGTGCTCTTTATGGCGACTTGTCATTAACCCAGGATTTAGGAATGTTCCTTAAGGGATTAAGTGCTGATGCACGTATGAGTTATGATACTTATTCTACCGTTTATGAGAATCATAGTAAGCCTTTCCCTTATACTTTCTATACTGGCGTTGATTGGAGTACAGGCTCTCCTTTGGGTACCGGCTCTACTATGGGTGGCGAATACGGCTCGCAGAGTAGTGATGCTAACACAAATTCTTATAACAGACACTTTACGCTGAGTGGTGGCTTGAATTATGAACATCATTTTGCACATCATCATTACTGGTACTCTTCTGCACGTTACAACTGGGATTACGAAAATGCTACTGGTGTAAATACAACTATTTACCGTCAGACAATTTCCTGGTTGAACCATTATGAGTATAGAGACCGTTATATCGCTGAACTTGCTATGGTTACAATGGGTTCTAGCCGCTTGGCTCCAGGTACAAAGTGGGTTGTTTCTCCTACAGTAAGTGCTGCATGGGTTATCAATAAGGAAAAAGCACTTCGTGATGCGAAGTGGATCGATCTCCTGAAACTTCGTGCATCTTATGGCCGTTTGAACGCAGACTATCTTCCTGGTGATAATGTATGGACCTATTATAAGCAGAGTTATGGAACTGATGGTGTTACCTATCCTTTCAATTCTGGTTATGATTCAAGCTTTGGTCGTACAACTTTAGGACAGTTGGCAACAGCTGATCCTAGTCATGAGATTTCCGATAAGTTCAATGTTGGTATTGATGCCAGTTTCTTTAAGGGATTGAATGTTCAGTTGGATGCTTATTATCAGAGTCGTGCTAATATTTGGGTATCAGGTTCTGGTGCCTTTGGCTCAATTATCGGTTTTGATGCTCCTTATATTAATAAGGGTGTTGTAAAAAGCTGGGGTTATGAGGCTAGTGTCGATTACAATCATAAGTTTGGGGAGGTTGTCTTCAACATTGGTGGTACCTTCTCTCTTAACAAGAATAAGATCATGAATCAGGCTGAAGAGCCACGCGCTTTCGAGAATCTGGAAACTACTGGATATCCTCTTGAAAGCATCTGGGGCTTGAAGGCTGTAGGTCTTTTCCAGAGTGATGCAGAGATAGCAAATAGTCCAACTCAGACATATTCTACTGTTCATCCTGGCGATATCAAGTATGAGGATGTAAATGGTGATGGTGTTATCAATGATAACGATAAGGTTAAGATCGGTTACAGTACAATGGCTCCAGAAATCTATTATACTTGTCATGTAGGTGCTGAGTATAAGGGCTTTGGTGTTGATGCTATGTTCCAGGGAGTGGGTCGCTATTCTGCAATCTTGAATACAACAGGTTACTATTGGGGCATGATCAACAACCGTACACTTTCACAGTATGTGTATGATAACCGTTGGACTTCTGCAAACCCAAACGCAGAATTCCCACGTCTGAGCTCCAGCTCAAATGCCAACAATTACCAGACAAGTTCATTCTGGGTACGTGACCGTAGTTTCTTTAAGCTTCGTAATATCGAGCTTTACTACAATTTCTCAAAGGAACTTTTGGCAAAGACTCATATCTTGAATGGTGCTAAAGTATATGTTCGTGGTGTAGATCTCTTTACATTCGATCATTTGGATACAGTTGATGCTGAGTCTTATGGTGCAACAAATCCATTGAATCGTAGCATTGTATTGGGTGCATCTCTTACTTTCTAATTTTTAAAAATAAGGAATATGAAACTAAAAAATATCCTTTTATTCTCTACAGTAGGTCTTCTCACCTTCAGCTCTTGCTCGGAGAAGATGAATTACGAAGAGTACAACGTATACGATGAGGCATATATCCAGAAGATGTTTGGACGTGTCGGCGGATTTATGACCCGAATATATAACGATCTGGATACTGATTTCGGAAATTATTCAGGTGCTATGCTTAGCTCTGCAACTGATGAGTCGGTATATTCACATCCAGGAAATGCCATTGAGGATTTCTATAATGGAGCCTTGAGTCCAACCAATTCAAAGAATTCCGTATGGACAACTGCTTGGGATGGTATCAGCTATTGTAACCTGGTATTGGATAATTTCTCAAATCTCACTTTCCCTGAGTATTTGCTTGATATGCAATACAAGGAGGAAATGAACCAGTATAAGAACTATAGCTACGAGGCTCGTTGGGCACGTGCTTATTTCTATTTCGAATTGGTTCGTCAGTATAAGAATATCCCACTGAAGACTCACCACGTTTCTGCAGAGGAAGCAAATGCACTTCCACAGGTTTCTTCTGATTCGATCTTCCAGTTTATCGACGAAGAGTGTGCAGCTATCAAGGATAGTATTGTTAAAGACTATACAACTATCGGTTATCCAGTACAGTCGGAGACAGGTAGAGCCAACAAGCTTGCAGTTATGGCCCTTCGTGCTCGTGCAGCTCTTTATCATGCAAGTCCTCTCTTTAACACCGAGAATGACAATAATCTTTGGATTGAGGCTGCTAAGCGTTGCAATGAGGTGATTACTGAGGCTAGAAATGAAGGCAAGTCACTTGCAGGCAACTATACCAAGATGTTCAACAGTGATAGTTGGAAGGATGCTGATGCTCAGAAGGAAATTATCTTCGGTCGTCGTACAGCAGCAAGCAACAGTTTTGAAAAGTATAATTACCCAATTGGATTGGAAAATGCTGGTGGAGGTAACTGTCCTACCCAGAACCTCGTTGATGCTTTTGAAATGACCAACGGTAAGGCTATAGACGATCCTGAGTCAGGTTATGATCCTCAGAATCCTTATGCTAATCGCGATAAGCGACTTTCTATGATTGTTGCCCGTAATGGTGAACTTTGGCCAAATGATACCCTTCAGACTTATGTGGGAGGTGCCAACTCTTCAAGTGTTACTTATGGCACACCTACAGGTTACTATCTTAAGAAGTACATCAACCAGAGTACGATCATTAAGAATACAGGTGCCAGCAGCTTTTATCATATCTGGGTTACTTTCCGTTTAGGTGAGTTCTATCTTGACTATGCTGAGGCAGCCTTGAATGCTACAGGTAGTGGCTACGCAGCACCATCCGGTCTTTCCATGACAGCAGAACAAGCTATTAATATGGTTCGCAAACGTGCTGGTCAGCCAAATATAGAGCAAGGCTTATCATTTGCAGATTTCAAGAAGAAGTATGAGAATGAGCGCTTTGTAGAATTGGCATTTGAGGGTCATCGTTTCTTTGATCTTCGTCGTTGGCAGGAGGCTCCACAGTATCTCACTACCATCAATAAAATGACAATTACCAAAAATAGTGATGGAACATTGGTTTATACACCAGGTGTTCTTGAAACCCGAAACTGGAAAGATGCATGGTATTTGTTCCCACTTCCTCAGAAGGATGTGCTGAACTGCAGCTATGTTCAGAATCCAGGTTATACGAAATAATAAGATAATTTTCTTGAAAAATATTTTGTCGATTGGCTAAATATTTGTAATTTAGCCAACGACAAATATCATATTACTTATTTTAAACCTAATAATTAAAACTTGATGTTTATGAGAAAATTTTATCTCTTTTTGGCAGCACTTTTTGCTATTACATTGAGTGCTAATGCTGGTATCAAGGTCCTTTACAATCAGGATTTTGAAACAGCAACTGATGTTGCTTCTACAGGTTGGGCTTCTCCATCTGCTGCTGCTGGCTTGTCTATTGGTAGTGATGAATATGGAAAGTACATCCATTTCAACCAGGGTGGTAACGACCGCTCCGCTCATTTGCTTTGGGGAGCTGATCTGATCAAGAGTGCTGGTGTTACAGCTTATACCGTATCTTTTGATATTAGTGCTACTCGTTGGGGTAACAATCACGTCTCTACTGAGTATACTCTGATGAGTGATGAGGAAACTTGTACAAAGAAGGCTAATGGAAACTTCCGCGCAAACAGCAAGAACTGGTTGTTTGACTTGTCTCAGCTTCCAGAAGCTAACGGTGGTAAGGCTGCAGCTGCAAGTGGTGACCAGGTTTTTGCTATCAATGGTGATACTGCAACAACTGTTACTTTGAGCTCTGGTGTTTTCTACACTGTTAAACTTGATGTTGATACAGTTGCAAGAACTGTTGATTATCTTATCGTAACTTCAACAGGTAATAAGATTTCACAGGGTGCTTATACAGTTCCTGCTGGTGTAGATATGGCTGCAACTGGTATTTACTTCCTTGGTGCTCGTTACTGGCATGATCAGATTTTTGATAATATCCAGGTATCTGCCGAGTCTGATGTTGATGTTGCTAACAATCCATCTGTTACTCTCGTTGGTATCAATAACCAGCAGCGTGTTTACAAGATCGGTTTCTTGGAGGGCGAAACACTTCATCTGAGCTACAACGGTACAGAATTGGATCCAGTTTCTTTTGGTGACTATAGCGGTAGCTATGTATGGTCTAATAACCCTAACTACAAGGAAAATAACGAGGATCTTGTAAATGATGCTTGTACAAGTGGTACTTTGGTAGCTTGGACTACTTCTGGTAAGGCTACTTCTGAGAAGATCTCTACAGAGATTTCTAATGAAATCGTTGCACTTCCAGGTGCTACAACTTCTATTGTAAATGTTGAGGATGGCTATGCCAAGACTTATAAGGTGACAGCTGATAACAGCAGTACTCCTCTTGCTCCACAGATTTTCATTGATTATGTATTTACACCAAAGGCTGGTGGTGAAACATTGAAGGGTGCTGACCTTGGTACAGGTTCTTCTATTTCTGTTCCTTCTGAGGGTACACTTGAGCTAGTAACTAAGGCTTTCGGTTATGGTGAGACTAAGACTACTATTGTAAATGATGTTCAGTACAAGCAGTCTTCTGACTATGACTTCGCACACTATACAGAGTCAGACATTACAAAGTTAGGCTTTGCTGCTGATGGTAATGTGACAGGAAACTATTCTACTTATGGTCGTCTTTATGGCAATCAGGAAGGTACCGAGACAAAAGATGAGGGTGGAAATGTAACTTATACAAAGATTGTTTACAGTGAGATTCCTCAGTATACAAAGCTTTCTTCTGCTTGGACAGACTCAGTTCTCGTTGCTCCATTAGCATTTACAGCAACTCCAGCAGTTAATGTTCACCTCTGGCCAGGTGTTGGTTTGAACGTTGAAGGTCGTAAGGGTGATGCTATGGATGGTAGTTGGATTACTAATGTATATCTCAAGATCAATGGCTTGACAGATGATGATATCGTTCTTGTTTCTTCTTACAGCAACTATGGTTCAACAGCACTTCATCCAGTTGTAGCTGATCTTGCTTCTTATCTTGCTGCTCACAATGCTCCTGTTACAGCTGTGTTGAAGGGTACAGAGGAGATTTCTCTCTACCGTATCTCTGATACAATCGACCGTATTCAGGTTATGAGCCCTGTTAAGGATGCTGCAGGTGTTCAGGGTGTTTCTGTTAAGGCTGAGGCTAACGCTGAAGCTCCTATCTACACTATCAGTGGTGTGAAGGTTAACAAGAGCAACTTGAAGGCTGGTATCTACATCCAGAACGGTAAGAAGTTCGTTGTTAAGTAATCTCACTTAACCTATATATTTAAATCCTTTCCCTCACAAGGGGAAAGGATTTTTTTTTTGCTCTAATTGGGTTTCTGACCTAGCCTGGGTACTCTCGATTTCACATTATTAATTTTCTAGAGACAAAAAACATAAAAGCATTTTAAATTACATCGCCTACAAATAGAATAAAATGAAAATAACTTTTCGATTTTTTATTTTCTTAATTGCAACTTGCTGATTGATAGTGACTTTGGCTGAAAGGAATTTTTCTTGAACTATTTTTGATAACAGACTCAACCCATTTGTTGGCAATAAGGCGAAGCAAATGCTCTTATGTCTTTCTGACCACAAAATGCATCGAAAAACTCCACGCAAGATTGACGTGTTGAAATGTTAAAAAAGCTAACTCAATGGTTTAGCAGGTCTAAACCGACGGTTTACGACCTCTAAATGGTGCATTTACGTTGGCTATCTCAACAGTATTTCTTTGATCACCTGATTTCAAACAGCTCAGTTATATTCGTCGAACTCACTTTAAATGGTAAGCGTCCTATGAATTACCAGGCTACAAATCAAGAAGCAAAGAATTGCTTTCAGCCAAATTCGCTATCAGTCAGCAAGTTGCAATTAAGAAAATAAAAAAATGAAAAGTTATTTTCATTTCTCCCCCCGCTCGCGGAGATGAAGTTTTCCCTTTCTCTTTATCACGCTTAAAAAGCCGATATGAAGACTTAATTCCAATAATATCATCCGACGATTTATGAGGATACAGATTTCCACCTTTATGAGGCTCATGCAAGTAAAGCGAAGCAAATTAAAAGTACTAAAGTTTCCCACTTGCCATTTTACCGGCTTTCGCGAATAATCAAACATTGCAATATACTGATTGACAATCTATTAACATTTCG
>CAJOPE010000058.1 GCA_905236815.1 uncultured Prevotella sp.
CTCGCCCCCAAACCCCTCGGTGTTTTCAAGTATTAGATTTTCATACCTCTACACCTTGGAAAATTGCACTTCTATTGTGAATTTGCGTTTATGGTATCTACATATAATGCTTTTAACAAAACATAAACCTATATTTTTATGTTGTGTGGCATTAGTTGTTTCTGGGGGATTAGGAAATCTTTGTGATAATATATTTTATGGCAAATTATTTACTCCAAGTACCTACTATAATATATCCGAAATAACGCCTTTTGTGGCAGATAGTGCTCCATGGTTTTATGGTAAGGTCGTTGATATGTTATATTTTCCTTTATTCCAATTTAATTGGCCAGAGTTTCTGCCATTTATTGGAGGCAAGCAGGATGTTTTTTTTAGTCCTACCTTTAATGTTGCGGATGCAGCTGTTAGCTGTGGGAGTATAGTACTGCTTATATGGTATCCAAAAACATTATTAAGTAGCCTTAGAATTATCAAACTGTTAACGATGCAAAAGTTACATAAATTATACAAAGTATATATTCGCAGAATTATCAAATTAAGTTGATAATAAAAACGTATTTGTAGCCACTTGTTCGAAAGAATAGGTGGCTTTTTCTTCAATTATATTAGGTTTTCCGACGAAAAGTAGTACCTTTGTGACATTAAACTATTAAATCCGACAAATATGAAAGCAATCGTAGAAAAGATCGCAGCTGCTTATGAGGCATTCCAGAAGGATGCTGCTGCACAGATTGAGAATGGCAACAAGGCTGCTGGTACTCGTGCCCGCAAGGTTTCTTTGGAAATCGAAAAGTTGATGAAGGAGTTCCGCAAGGCTAGCCTTGAAGAATCAAAGAAATAATTCCATTAGACAATGAAGTGGAACAAGCAGCATTTTTCAAAAGGTATAGTATGCGGCTTTATAGCTGCAGTATTAATTACCTTCGTGCTATTATTAATTCTTAAGAAACAGGGATTGCTTCAGTAGAGGCTATCCCTTTCTTTTTATCTAACGTATAAATGGCGACAAGAAAGAGAAAGAAAATAACTGTTAACGAGAGCCTTTCCCTCTTCAGCGAGGAGGAGATGGCTGGCAAGATCGAGAACGTTACGATCGTTCAGTCCCCTACTCCAGCCATCGTTGATATACCATCAGCAGAAGACAAGGAGGCTTCAACTCCATCCCTATCGGAAGAGACATTCAATGACGAAAGAATGGTTGAGGAAATGGTCACTGCAATGCAGAAGATGGAAATGATGGATGAGAGTCATATCCGTCTTATCGCCCTCACTTCCACCATGATGGGACAAGAGGGACTGGACCTAAACAAGGCCTATCAGGTTCCTGCGGTAAGAGATACTGATTTGACAGGCTATGAGCTTGCTGCCTGGTGCTACTGCAGCTTCATGCATGCCTTCCCTCAGATGAAAGACAAGCTGCAGATGCCATACGAAACTCATTACGAGAAGGCCAAGGCTAAAATAAAATGAGATACGAGAATGCCTGGCAGATACAGGATGAGATTACAGCAACTGTGAATGCCCTGGGATGGAATATCTGGGATTTGCGATACGACCGCAACTCCGATGTTTTCCGATTGGAGATCAGCTCTCATATTGAAGAGGAAGAGATCTCAAGACTCATCTCCCACTTTTCTCTATCAGCTGACTATGAGGGAGAAGGAGCACATGGTAGTATGTTTACCATTTATACATAAAAAGATATGAGCAAACCTGAAATAGAATTATGGTCAGATGGAAAGAATACCTACACCAAGAAGGTGCAGAGCTATCCAGATTTCAAGTCCACATTCAAGAAATTGAAAATCCTTGATCCCAACATTATCGAGGACACCTGCTTCATGATCAAGTTCTTCACCTCCTATAATGACTTCTATTACCGAGCTGAAGAGAAACATGAGTTCAACGAAGATGAGTATAATTCTATAAGAAACGGTTTTCTCTATACTGTGGATAAGTGGGAATCCAGATGGGGCAACCTGGAAAACACCTCGTATGATGATATGTATAACAACTGCGATTTCTACTATATCATGGCAGACCTGCTCAGGGAATCAGGAGAATTTGACAGGTGCATCAGGCTGCTTGCAAACCTTCCCGAAGACGGAGACTTCAGTAAGGTCAACCAGCAGATCCTTCGTCATGCCATCAGCAAGGACACAGCGCCTTTCATCCTAGATTTTTCTGACATATCAGCAAATCCAATAAAGATTCCAAACAACCCTGAAGATTCTATAGATATTTCAGACCCGCATGCGAGATACATTAATGCAACTATTGTCAGACATATGGAATGTCGCAGGGAGAACACTGAGCTCCGTGAGCTACTGAAAGCAGACAATATATATTTCGACATGGAAACGTCTTCAGTCATGTTATATTTCACAGTAGTAGGAATAGAGCCAGGACATGAGAATATTGTAGTCCCTGCAGTAATAACCACTCATAACGAGAACGGAGAGACTACAGGCTGTATCGGCGTTGAGGAATGGGACCAAATAACACTGGAGGAAGACCATCAAAAGTATAATCTCAGCAACAAGATCAAGACCCTCGATCTGGGTGAGGTATACTACCTTTACGCCAACGGATTCAAGTATCTGGAGAACGTCAGGCTATCTCCCTATATGAAGGAAATTCCGGACAACTCTTTCAAAAACTCTATTCACCTTAGCATAGTGGAGGTACCCTACGAGTCAAGACTTGAAAGAATAGGTAAAAACTGTTTTGAAGGCTGTACCGAGCTCAGAACCTTAGACTTCTCCAACTGTGGGAAACTCACCTTTGAGAAGGATTGCTTCAAGGATTGTCCAAACCTGAAGACCATCGTTGTATCTGACATTGATAGTCAACGGGATGGAGACTTACGCATGGCATACCCAGGTCTGACAATTATAAATAAAATACAACTAAGATAATATATATCAAAATTTTATCTTTTCAGCGTCCTTTCATCATCTATCTGGTCATAGTTGGAACGGCTGCCCACTTCATTCTCACGGTTCTCACTGCCCGAGCCACCAGACTTGGAAAGTAGGCTTGTGACACCTCGACCGACATTCGGCAGTACTGAGGAAGACGAAGAGGAAGTCTTTGCCGTTGGCAGCTTATGCTCCTTGGAGTGAGTCTCCCGACTATAGACCTTATCCATCAGATCCATATTCAGCTTCTGATCATTCATACAGAAGATTGCCTGGTTCTGCACGTCGATGCAGTAATACTTTCCCTCCAGACGGTAGATGCGGATTCCCGACTCAAAGAACTTATCCTTCAGGTTGGAACGATTCGCCTTCTTCAAGATACCCTTCACTAGATCCACGGATTTCTGAATCTTCCGTTCATTGGGACTTTCCGCTTCCAGTCCATGAAGTTTCCCCATCTTTCCATATCTGTACAGGATGGCACACTCCACCTCCGATGAAGGATGGAAGGACTGCAGCCAGGAGATCTTATCGTTCTCCTTCAGGCGGCTCCTCACCTCATCATCAAGGATATGCACCTGTTCTCCCCATTTTATTCCCTCACGGGTAAGCACAGCATGATACTGTCTGCTCAGCATCACCGTAAGTTCCCTACTTGTCAGGTCAGGACGATCCTCCAACAAGGAGGAAATAGCCTTGTCGATATCCCGGAATTTCTCTTCGGCAGAGGTAAAGTGCATAAGCTGCTTAATTGGCAGCACCTCACTACCCTTCAGTACAGTCTTGTTCTTGTGGTCTACGATCATATAGCCGTAAGGAGAGTCTGCCTTGCCAAGAAACACCAGGCTGATGCCGAAATACCTGTGCATCTGCTCATCCAGATTCTCCTTGCTGGTGGATATATCCCGATACTTTGTGAGCAGTGCCTTGACTCTCTTCCGTGTACCTATTCCTGGCTTCCAGTTCCTCTGCTGCTTCTCGATAGTCTTCAGCTTCACACTGTCCACCACTTCCCCGCCCCTGCGGATCTTCAGCAGACTGCCGCTCTCCTCACAACTATAGCCCTGGCATTCCAGTATCGCCTTGAACTGCGACACCGATGAAAAGCGATAGCCCATAGCCTTGGTGACTGCCTCCGATACACGGGCATGCTCATCCACTCCCATGATACGATTCATCACGGAGATGGAGCGCTTCTTCTCATGGGAATGGTCTATCTTATGACCATCTGGAGCCACACGGCTTGTGATGATATGGATATGATTGTTGTCGGTATCATGATGGCCGTAGATAAGCAGCGGCTGTCCGTCATTATCATACCCCATCTCATGCAGGTACTGATGTCCTATGTCCTGCAGTTCCTCAAAGGAATACTCATCCTGTTTGCAGGAGATAGCCACATGGAACTGCGGCTTCTTGATACGTGTATTGCGATGGGAATAGTCTATGAGATAATGCTGGAGGTCGGATGCTGTGAACTCATCCGCCTTCTCCAGATAACCGAAATTCTTCATCTCCAGCAGCTCGGCACTTCCCTGGCTCACTTTCTGCTGATTATACTCCACGGCATGAAAGCTGCCATTGGAGACTAGTATGGTTACAACCATATAATCCTATAGATTTATAGAATTAGAGAACTATAAGTTTCAAATTAAACAGGACTATCAAATTATGGAGATACAGCCATATAGAAATATAGCATAATAGAAATATAGGAATATCAAACTATAGACGTATAAGTTTATGGGCGATAGCGCTCTGCTCATCCTTGATATGCTGGAGCAGATCCTGAATCTTCTCCATTTCAGAAAAGACCACGTTGTCGTAGTATTCCCTGGAGAGCTGTCCGCTGATGGCAAGTTCATTCGCCCGCTTGGTAAGCTGGTTGAAATTGCCTCCCATCCAGCTGAGATCATTCTGGTATTTCCTATAGAGGGTCATCATGGCATCAAGGGCTTCTATCTTCCCTAGAGTTGCCACATCGTTGAACTGAGCCACAGCATCCTTGATCATGGCAGACATGCTGCCATAATGTTCAGCCTTGCGATGGAAGATATCCATCTCCTGCTGCTTAAGATATAGCTCGACACGCTTGTAGCGATGTCTGTTCTTATCGTCAGCCCTCATATAGTTTAACCAAAAGAATGCCGAGTTGCGAGGCTATTCTTCATCCCCAGCATATTGCTGGCAAGATACTTTTTAGCCGTTACCGGTAAAAAGTACATCTTGCCTGGTTCAATAATTCATTTCTATGTAGCAAAGTTATCCATTTCGTCAGAGACCTGCAATAAATCAAAGTTAATAAGCCTCAAGAGAGTACGAGAAAATTATATATATCTATAGGTATATAGCTCTATAATATTATAGCTCTATAAGATTATAGGTATAAAAAGCTATAGGAATTGATAGCTATTGCATTACAAATGCTATAAAATGATAGGCGACAACACAAAAAGGAGGCAAAAGTAAAATCATTTTGCTCAAAAAGCATTATATTTGCATTGTTATCGGCGAATAAAATAACAAGACTATGGAAATGAATGATTATCAAAGAGCAATCGAGCGTAATGAAATAAGAGAATTCTATTATGGAATAGGTTCTTATTTTGATAAAGGCGAACGTGGCGAGCATAATAGTGCTGGTTCATTTTATGCAATGATACATTATGGTGAAATGGTAGGAGAAGAGAAAATGTATTCTCTAATGGAAAAGGACTTGATTATGCTGCTGTCGGATAATGATGTCTCATTCGATCAATATTTCATCTTGTTGAGTTTTGTGTTTTATTATTTCAATCACAATTTTGGTTGGAAGCCCTACCGATATGAATGGAAGATTCCAGAGAAGCTAATTTGTTTATTAAGAGATAATTATCTTCGTCTGGACAAGATTAGCCATGAGAATTTGCATGATTCTACCATTTTAGTCAATGACTTAAAAAGACGATTTAATTTCTATATACTAGAGGAATCTCCCTTTAGTAATGTTGATACAGATAGATGCTTGCATGAGGTAGATGAAAAATATGAGGGTGAATACATAGTTCCAGATGGAATTACAAGAATCGGAAAGTATGCCTTTAACAATTGCAGTAAGATAACTAAAATTGTTATGCCGGACACAGTTCAGATAGTAGAATGGTTTGCCTTCTGGAATTGTATTTAGAGCCCTCTAAACAACCACAAACAATGAAAAACACATAAAGATAAGCCGTTGTATATCAACTACTTTTAGATTTTAACACTTCAGAAACCGTTTTTGGTTGCTTCGGAAAATCCCGTTAAATTTGCAACGTATTTCTACCGCAGGGAATTTACGAGGCTTTATTTTTGCCACATCGTGGACATAGTTGACAAGGGTTTCCAATAGGTTACAACAATTGACAAACTTCTAACTCGGTTTTGATAAAAGCAATATCGTGGCAAAAGTTGACGAAGGGTGTCAATAGTTTACTTGTGATTACTTGCGGAGAGGTACAACAAAAGGAATGTTGAACCCATTAATATTGCAAGTATGCCAAAGACCAGAAAATGCGCTTATTGTGGCAAGGTTTTCACCACAAACAGCGGAATGCAGAAGTATTGTTCGGAAGAATGTGCCGAGCAAGCGAAGGAAGCCAAAAAGAAAAGGCAAAAGGATTTCCTTCGAGCTGTCGAACCTGTAATGGAACTCCAACAGCAGGAGTACCTGACCTTTTCCAAAGCTGCCATTCTTTTAGGCTGCACACGTCAGTATGTCTATAAACTCGTTGAGCAAGGGAAGTTGCCAGCTTCACGGCTGAGCAGCCGAATGGCTCTTGTCCGCAGGAGTGACATAGAGAAGATGTTTGCAGCCAATCCTTATAACCGCGTCCTTCCTTGTACGAAGCCCAAGAAAAACATTTCAAAGAAAAATGCCTCTGTTAGTGACAAAAAGCAGAAAGTCCAATCAGCAGCACCATATTCAGATGAAATTCTTGAATACTATTCTGGTGAGGAAGTGAAGCAGATTTATAAGGTCAAACAGTCGTGGCTTTATGCATCTGCCAAGCGTCATCAGATTCCCATGTGCCGCATCGCAGGACGGAACTATTACAGCAAAAAACACATTGATGCAGTATTTGGCACTACCATAGACCTTGATGCCATTGTCGATTGGCTGTCACCACAGGAAGTGGCTGACCGATATGGTATCAACCTCACGGCAGTCCGTTCCTATGCCCACCGCCACAAGATTCCATCCAAGCGTGAGTATGGTAGCACCTACTATTCCCAAAGCCATTTTGATGAACTCCGTCGTACAGACCTCTTATCCAATGA
>CAJOPE010000059.1 GCA_905236815.1 uncultured Prevotella sp.
AACGTAAATGTACGGTTTAGAGGTCGTAAACCGTCGGTTTAGACCAGCTAAACCATTGAGTTAGCTTTTTTAACATTTGCGGAACATACTGAGGCTATTGCGGCTAACTGTATTTTAAATTCATCGAACTCACGTTAAATATATAGGCAAAGAAAAAGGACTCCCTTTAAAGGAGTCCTTTTTCTTTCTTGATAATATTGATATCACGTAAATCCACTCGTCCATTTTCCGGATTATAGCGGATATTATATTCTTCGTGTGAACGTTTCCATCGGTTATGGCTCCACAGATAGATGCCTGGATTTCTACGGATGGTCTTTTCCAGCTCGGCGAAGTAAATATCGGTGAGTTGCCAATCCTCATACTTAGAAGTATCCTCAGCTATCAGCTTCATCTCACAATGATAATGACCACGTGATACACGCGTCACATCACCATAAAAAGCAGCTTGCCCCGTCTTCTTGATCAGTCGCTCACTACCAGTAAGTACTGGGGTGTCCTGATTAAGGAAGGTAAGCCAGTGATGGATATTATTCCAGAAAGGCACCTGGTCAGCGATATAGCCGATAACGATAGGTTTTCCCTTGCGTTTGAAATCGATAATTCTGCGAAGCGATTCTGCCATTGGAATACAAAGCGCACCCTGACGCTCGCGTACATCTACCGATAATTTGTTGAAGTGTTCATTTTCTAATGGATGATAGATCTGACAGCATTGACCTTTATCTGAAACCCAAAATGGCAGAGATGTTATCCATTCGTAGTTGCCTAAATGACCAAGGTAAACACCACATGACTGACCATTCTCCCAGCATTCACTGATTTTCTCAGTACCCGAGAATGTCATGCGCTTACGCATCTGTTTTTCACTCATTGTCATTCCTTTAATCATCTCAACAAGATAATCACAGAAATATTGGTAGAAATCCTTTTCAATCTGCGTGAGCTCCTCATCACTCTTCTCTGGGAAAGAGTTCTTGAGGTTTTTCCAAATCACTTTATGACGATATTTCACGAGATGAGTAACGAGGAAATATAGGAAATCGGAAAACAAATACAGCACACTCAATGGCAATAGGGAAAACAAATACCATGCGCCGTAGGCGATAATGTATCCGAAGTAGTTTAATGCTTTCTTCATATCTGTTAGTTCCTTATTTATAGGTTAGTTTATCATTCACCATTCGGTACATATATTGCTGAATGATAGCCTTTACTTCCTTCTCCATTTGTGCCTGTTCCTTCACCTTTCCCAAGAGGTTATGGCTCATGAGCTTATCCTCAAGTGCATAGATGGCCTTGGTCTTGTTACCATCAAATTGGAGAACGTATCCAAATCGTACATACTGATAGATGCCGTTAAGGTAGTTGACAGCCCATGTCTTATCCTTAGGAGTATTCAGCACGTCGATACCAAATCCGAAATAAGGTTTTGGATAGTTGAGCATACCCAACACGGTAGGGAGAATATCAATCTGCTGTGCTACCTTGTCTTGTATCTCTGGCTGACGGTTGCTTCCTGGCTCAAAGAGGATGATAGGAGATGCGAAACCGCCAATATCCGTTTGATACTGTTTATGGTCGCTCAAGTTCGTGTGATCACTTGTAAGCACGAAGATGGTGTTGTTATACCATGGTTGTTTCTTCGCATTCTCAAAGAACTTACGAAGCGCCATGTCGGTATAGCGAATACATTTATGTATGATGATACCCTCTTCAGGATAGATATTCTTATATTTCTCGGGAATTACATAAGGATTATGAGAAGAGGCTGTGAATACTGCAGTCATAAAAGGTTGCTTCATCTCGCCCATCTTGTCGGCATAATACTGAAGGAATGGTTCATCCCAGATAGCCCAGGTGCCATCGAAGTCCTTGTCGCCATTGAAACGCTTGTCCTGCTCGAAGTCCTCACGGCCAAAGTATTCCTGAAAACCAGTGCTGCGTGCAAATGCCATAAAGCCCATACTTCCCCGTTGGGCTCCATGGAAGAAAGCCGTATGATAACCTTCTTTGTCCAGAATGCCTGCCAAACCAGTTACATGGTTCATAGAGGAAGGGGTAAGGAAAAAAGGCTCAACAAACATCGGGATACTTGATAAAATACTTGGCATTCCATCAATACTCTTTCGTCCGTTGCAAAAACTATAGCGGAAGGTTGTACTCTTGGCAATAAGACTGTCGACAAAAGGGGTATAGCCCTTGTATTTACCACCATCAAGTTCTTTATTCAATGCGCCTATATATTCACGTCCGAAACTCTCGACAATCAAAACTACTACATTTTTTTTCTTGAAAGGCTGCAGACTATCGGCTGGTATGTGAACAGGACAATAAATGGCATCCATATCCTTCTCAATAGCGTAGTAGGTAGGTACGGTGAATACATTTTTTCCAATGCTTCGATAGAGTGAGAATGGAGTATTGAGAATCAATGCAGCATCAATTGGGCGGGAAACATATTGATTGGCATTGCTCAAGGTGATAGGTCGAACTGCTGTAGTGAATCCTCCACGGATACCAGCTACTATAAATGGTGCTAAAAGAGCCAGACTTAGAAGGTTGGCAAGATCATATTTCCACCAGGTTTGCTGCTTTGCCTCTAAATGTGGAGTACGGTAAAGTTTCCACATTCCCCAAATAATGATGGCAGCTGCAAGAACCAAATACCAATGCCCAATAATTTCGTTGAAGAAAATACCTGTTAGATTGTTTTCACTTGAAAACTCACTGAACACAGTTGTTGTAGTTCTGCGCATGGTATATTTGAAGTAAACAGAATCGCCAAGATTTATTGCCAATGCCAAAGCGTTTACCACTACAAATACCCATTTGCACAACAGCTGATACCAATGTTGTTCCTTCCAATGCAGTGGAAAGAGCATTAAGACAACATAAAGAATGTTGGTAACAAAGATAGCAGATGTATCAAACATCAAACTTCCGCTCACCAGATCAAAAGTGAACTGTGTTTCGCGGAAGTAACTATAATTTTCTAGGAAATAACACCCCTGAGCGAGAATATAGCACCCATAGGCGATAAGCAGATTACATATCGTTGCTGCTAATGGGGCAAGAGGAGTGGATAAAAAAACTTTTTTCACAGACTCTGTTTTATGAAGTTTTATACCTGCTGCATATCATGCAGCTTCTTGTAATATCCGTCTTTGTTGATTAATTCGTCGTGTGTACCACGTTCCACGATAACACCCTCGTGCATTACACAGATCTCATCTGCATTCTTGATAGTTGAGAGACGGTGTGCTACTGCAACGGTGGTACGGGTCTTCATAAGATGAGTAAGTGCCTCCTGTACCAGTCTTTCGCTTTCTGTATCAAGAGCAGATGTTGCCTCGTCAAGGATGAGGATTGGAGGGTTCTTGAGAATGGCACGTGCAATGCTTACTCGCTGACGCTGACCACCTGAAAGGCGACCACCACGGTCACCGATATTTGTATCAAAACCCTTCTCTGATTCCATAATGAATTCATAGGCATTGGCAATCTTGGCAGCATTGACAATGTCCGCATCTGTAGCCTCGTCATTACCAAAGCGGATGTTGTTCTTGAAACTATCGTTGAAGAGGATAGCCTCCTGGTTTACATTGCCGATGAGGCTACGCAAATCGTGAACGCCTAAGTCCTTCACATTGATACCGTCGATGAGAACTTCACCTTCCTGGACGTCGTAATAGCGTGGAATCATATCCACAAGGGTAGATTTTCCAGAGCCACTCTGACCAACGAGTGCTACCATCTTTCCCTTTGGAATAGTGAGGTTGATATCTTTCAGAACATATTTCAGTTCCTTGGTATTTCTATCGGTATAAGCAAAACTTACATGGCGGAATTCTATTTCGTGTTCGAAACTGCCGATGTGCTTTGCATCTGGTTTATCTATAATCTCGAGTTCTGCCTTCAGAATCTTGTCAATGCGGTCCATAGAGGCAAGTCCCTTAGGAATGTTATATCCTGCCTTAGAGAACTCTTTCAGTGGAGCAATGATGCTATAGAGCATTACGAGATAGTAGATAAAGATTGGACCATCTAATGCTGCGTAGTTGAGCACGAGAATACCACCCACCCATAATACGATGATGATCATTACGGTGCCCAGAAACTCACTCATAGGGTGTGCCATCTGTTGGCGGATATTCACACGCATGATGTTGTCGCGATAAGAAGTATTAATCTTGTCGAAACGCTCGTTCATTTTCTCCTCAGCACAGAAAGCCTTGATGATGCGAAGTCCTCCCAATGTTTCTTCTACCTGACTCATGGTGTCACTCCATAGGCCTTGAGCATAAGTACTCTGTGCCTTCAGTTTTCTTCCTACAAATCCCATGAACCATCCGAAAATAGGTACAAAGATGATGGTGAAAAGAGTAAGCTGCCAACTGATAGCAATCAAGGTTCCGAAGTAGATAATAATCAAGATTGGGTTTTTGAAAAGCATATCCAAACTTGACATGATGCTATTCTCAACCTCCTGAACATCACCACTCATACGAGCAATGATGTCACCCTTACGCTCCTCGCTGAAGAAGCCAAGATGTAAAGAAGTGATTTTCTGATAAATCTGGTTGCGGATATCACGAACGACACCTGTTCGGATAGGAATAATGGCTGCGGAAGAAAGGAAATAAGAACCAGTCTTCAGGAAAGTCATTATCGCCAAGAAAATACCAATGATGAGCAGAGTTGTTGTTGCGCTTGTCTCAATGATCAGATTCTGAACATAATAGGCCATATTGTTCATTAAAACATCCTGAAAATCACTGAGATTCCACTCTTTCAACTCTGTAGCCCGCAATCCTCCGTCTACCTGAAATAGAATCTGCAGGATAGGGACTAGGGCTAGAAATGAGAAAATATTCAGTATAGCTGAAAGTATATTGAATATAATAGACAGTACCAAATACTTCTTGTATGGTGGCACAAAACGTCGTAGTACTTGTAGGAATTCCTTCATATTGGTTGCAAATATAGCATTAAATTAATAAAACTGCAAGTTATATTTGCAGTTTTATTGTATTTCCTCACCAAAGAGGGTTGCTGAAGATGAGCCGGTGATGCGAACTTTCACAAATTCACCGATATGATGGTTGCCTTTGTCAATGATGACAGCCTTATTCTGCTCGGTTCTACCCATCAGCTGCTGGTGACTTCTCTTGGCAAATCTTTCTAATAGAATTGTAAATTCCTTTCCCTCGTCCTTTTTGTTCTGTTCTGCGGAGATTTCTGTCTGAAGACGAATCAGTTCGTTAAGACGGCGGATTTTCTCCTCCTCTGCTACGTTGTCTGGTAAGTGCTTGGCAGCATAGGTGCCAGGACGCTCACTGTATTTGAACATAAAAGCGCTATCATACTGGCATTCCTTTACGAGGTCAAGTGTTAATTGATGATCTTCCTCTGTTTCATCGTGATAGCCTACGAAGATATCCGTAGTAAGTCCGCAACCAGGGATAATGCGCTTGATGGCAGCAACTCTCTCTAGATATTCCTCGCGGGTATATTTACGGTTCATCAACTTCAATATCTTGTTACTTCCGCTTTGAGCAGGGAAGTGGATATGGTTGCAGAGATTTGGCTCATCGGCAATGGCATGGAGAATATCTTCGGTCATATCCTCTGGGTTAGAAGTGGTGAAGCGCACGCGCATATCAGGAACACTTTCTGCTACCTTGCGAAGCAATTCTGCAAATGAACATACGTGAAGTTCCTTACCACCTTCTTCCTCGATGATGACACCATTCTCAGGACGCTTTCCATTAGGGAGTAGTCCGTAGCTGTTGACATTCTGACCAAGAAGGGTTACTTCCTTGAATCCCTTATCGTGCAGGTCTTTCACCTCAGCAAGAATACTCTCAACGTCACGACTGCGCTCACGACCTCTTGTATAAGGAACAATGCAGTAGTGACAGAAGTTATTACAGCCTCGCATAATACTAACAAAACCACTAACATGGTTTCCACCAATGCGCTGAGGAAGTACGTTGCGATAGGTCTCTGTTGTAGAAAGTTCCACATCAATGGCAGGTTGTCCAATTTCAACAGCTGTAACCATTTCTGGAAGATTCAGATAAGAGTCAGGACCACATACCAAATTGGCAAAGTGATTCTGTATAAGGTCGTCCTTTACGCGTTCTGCCATACATCCGAGGACACCAAGGATAAGCTTGCGCCCCTTTTTCTGTTCTGCATGGAGAGTGTCCAGACGGTGATAAATCTTGTTCTCTGCGTTTTCTCGTACACTACAAGTGTTGAGGAAAATAGCGTCTGCCTCATCCTCATTCTCACAAACTTCGTAGTCGGCCATCTTCATCACTGAAGCAACTACCTCACTATCGGCTACATTCATTTGGCAGCCGTAGGTTTCAATATATAATTTTTTACTCATTTTACCTTAAAAATTGGGATGCAAAGTTACAAATAAAAATTGAGAATCAGCGATTTACCATACTTTTTGATGCGAAATAAAGCAGAAAGTACAAAATTGCTGCTGAAATGAATCCTGCAATTGCATCAACGAGGTAGTGTGCCTGAATATATACGGTGGCCATGCAAAGGAAAACGTATATAGGGAAAAGACCCCAGAAGAACTTGCGATTCTTGGTGCGCCATGCCAGGAACATACAGATGGTGCTTACACCTACATGACTACTAGGGAAAGCTGCTGTAGGGCGTTCACCTTCATTCTTGGTACTCTCTACCAGATGATAGAAGAAGCCATCTTGGTAACCTGGATCTTTCAGACAATCTGTATGGGTAGCAAAATAGTCGTGCAAATTTGGGAATACACCATTGGCAATATCGCTCAGTCCTACAGCATCATAGTAGTAAGTTGGTCCCACAACAGGGAAAACAATAAAGATGACATAGTAGATGAAGAATGATGCGATGATGATAAACGAAACCCTATCAAACTCTTCATATTTCATCCAGAAGTAGTAGAAAGCTACTGCACCAATCATTGGATAGTAGAACCAGTAGCCCATATACATCAGCTCACTGATTACAGCCCAAGGCACATGTTTTGCGAAAACCAATGCCGGTTGGAAACCAAAGCAAGTCTGGTCCCATTGTGCCACTATATGATCAAGATTTGGGTAAATCTTGTTGAGCTCGTAGGTATCAGGATACCACCAGGCAAGTAGTAATAACTGTGCTGCAACTCTGGTAAGCCGGGTGAATCGACAAGGAATCATTCGATATACCCCCCATAGGAGGAGAGTAATAGCAAGAACTCGAAATCGTCCCCAGATCATGGCTGATGGGTTGTCGAGACGTGTATAAGTGAAGAGGATGATGAGGAAGGTAAGGGCCATATATCCCAATACCACCCATTCCATAGCCATCAAACCTTTCTTGGGTGTTTTCTCTAATCTAAATAAATCTTTTATCATAAGCTAAAGGCTGTAGCGTCCTAAATGAGACAGGGTTATAGCCAATTATTTTCTTTATACCATTTGATGGAGAGTTTTACTCCTCTCTCTAGATTATATTCTGGGTGGAAACCAAGTTCCTTGACAGCAGGTTCGATGTCGCATCGCCAGTTGCGCTGCTTTAGAATATTGAATTTGTCGTTGTTGAGAACAATCATCTTGCCTGTCATCTTTCCAAGAATGTCGCCAAAGAAAGTAATGACACGGAGTACCCATACTGGGGCCTTGATGCGAATCCACCAAGGACGGCCTAGTTCTTCGTGCAGCAAGTCGCTGAAGGTACTTGACTGATAGACTTCTCCATCGCTGAGGAAATACTTTCTACCTGTCTTTCCGTGATCGATGGCAAGGAAAACTGCCTGGACTACATCTTGAACATATACAAAAGTGATGTCCTGGCGTTTGAAACCTACAGAGAAATCAGAATGTCCCTGGATACTCTGTGCCATCACAAAGTAATCTTTTTCACGTGGCCCATAGACACCAGTTGGGCGAAGGATTACATAAGGGAAAGCGTCTTCTTCTGCGGATGAGACGTTGAGGCTTTCCAAAAATTGTTCGGCAGCAAGTTTGCTTTTACCATAAGCCGTATTTGGCTGTGGGGTATCCGTTTCCTTGATTTCCTCATAAGGCTGTTGCTCGCGGATAGCACCGAAAACACTAAGCGAACTCATATAAACAAATCGCTTTATAGGCATCTTCAGCGAACGAATCGCATTGACGAAATTCTTAGTGCCTTCTGTATTGATGCGGAAGAAATCCTCCTTATGCAGACACTTTGTAGCGCCTGCTGCATGTACGATGTAATCGAAATTGCAGTCTTTCAACTGTTTTTCGAGCTTCTCCTGTGAGGAAAAATCAAGTTCAATGAAATGTATGCGCTCATCCTGGAGATACTTCTTGGAACTACTCTTTCTTATGGCAGCCCAAGTCTCCAGACCTTGTCTCAAGGCTTCCTCGACAATGAAGCTGCCGATGAAGCCTGAGGCGCCTGTTATTAAAATCTTCATCTAAAATTGCAATTTTATTTGGTGCAAAGTTAAGCTAAAAAGCTTGTATTTCAAAATTTAGAGAAGATTTTATTGTTTTTTCAAAACTATTCTGCTATTTAAATAGTTTGCCATCTTTTGCATGAAACTGTTTATTTCCTTTGCCATAGACACTTCATACTCTCCACGCTTAAACTTCAAGGTATTCTTAATGATGATTTGGTTTCCCTGTGGAAGGAAGGTTGAAGAGAAATAGCCGAAAGGATGTTCTTCTTTCATACTTGCAGGCATTGCCTCAATGGCATATCCCTCTGGGAGAACCAATGTGATATTCTCGATATTTATTTGGTCATTGCCCATGTAGATTTTTTCCTTGCGATTTTCGTCAATCTTGCTATATGTGGTGTTTTTATGAATAGGATTGGCTGGTACAAATAGACGAGTTCCTGTAATGTTGGCATATCGCTGACTTCTGGCTCTCAGATGAGTGATGAAATGTGGAGTAGTGAAAGGCTCCTTCTTGTCTTCTAGTGAAATGGATATATCCTCAGCTTGAGGAATACGATACGCCCCAACAAGGTAACTTTTTTGCTTATCAGGTGTTTCCTTGCTAATATCGAAAAAAATATCCTCATAGAGTTGTCCCTCATAGTCATCGATAATGGTGATATCTGCCGATCCATCCGCATGTATGCTGTCGATAACAGTGGTGGTGTTGGTATTGTATTCATCTGGATAGTCTGGAAGTGTGACAATTCGTCCTCCTGCTTCAGTGAATTCCAAGGCATCATGACCAGATATACCACTATGTATATAGCCAAGTGGAAGCTCAGGGTTGGTACATTCCAACCAAACGGTATCTTTCTCCAAGGGTACTTCCAAGATCATGTGGTCCATCTGTCTGGTAGCAGGGAGTGAACGGATGAGTCTTTTATATCTGGTACCAATAGAAACAAGGTTACTTCTGATGCCTACAGACTTTAGCATTGCCTTCATCAAGTTACTTAATGCTTTACAATCGCCATAGGCGTATTTCCATGTGTCGGAGGCTTGCATAGGCTGAAATCCTCCAATGCCCAACTGGATACTGACATAGCGGGTGTTCTCTCTCAGCATCTTATAGAGAATGGCAATCTTCTCTTTGTCGTTTTTACAATTAGCAGTAGCCTCTTTCATTTTAGCCTCAACTTCCGGTGTGAGCCAGTCTCTTCCGTTGGCTAGTTTATATTGCCAGTCGCCTAAATCCTTCCAGGATGCCAATGAGCCTTTGGATTTGAAATACTCGAAATTGATAGGAGTGATGAAGACGCGAGGAGCATAGTAGTTGAAACTATGAGTATATTTCTGCTTGGTGATGGCAGGAAGATTCTCAAGGGTGAAAGTAGTAGCTTTCTTTCCTTTAGTATCTTGTGCCTGAGGTTGGATTTTTGAGTTCTGGATACTATAATTCCACAGATAATCGGATGGTGCTATAAAAGTATAGGTTGCCTTCTTTACAGGCATTTCGTATTTATTCTGTGGATAGAAATCAGGAAAAACAAAGAAACTTTTACGGCAAGTGACCTGATACTCATAGTTTATGGTTACAGGATAGGTGGATGGTGTGATATCAAGATAAAGTGTATAATAATCTGATGCCAGGTCACTGGAATATTCAGTTTTTTGAAGTTCTGACTTCTTGATTTTTCGAATCACATTTCCATTTTTATCGGTAATGGTTCCAGAGAAACTGCCAAGCGTCTCACACATTTTATTCAACGTTAAATGAATGTCGGAATAATCCTCGGCCTTACTGTTTAGCAGGGTAATTTTTCTCTGAAGTGTATGAATGTAGAAATCACCATTGTTTCCAACTTCCACTTTGTTGTTTTCCTCCTCGAGGATCGCATTCTGAGCATAGGCAGCCATTGTGGCTGCCATCATGCAAAGGATAGATAATATATATTTTTTCATTTAGTTCTTTTTTATAACAAGCACACTATTGCTTGCGTTCTCAAATCGGTCAAATAAGTTTTTCAATGCAGTGTATTGGTCTTGGTTATAGACAAGTTTGTTGTTCTGGAACTTGTAGATGACGGTGACCATATTTCCTGCAGAAGTAGTGATGATCTTACCACTAATGCTGCTGTCCTCAGTTCTTACAGTAGTATTCTTCGGACCTTCTTCCAACGTGTATCCTTCTGGTAACTTTATATTTACTACAACAGATTTCTCGTTCTTATATCCGAACTCAACAGGCATATCTCTAGTTGGCATCTTGAAAGGATTTTCACCAAGAGGTGCCGAGAAGATGAAGGCATTCAAATAGAGATTGTCACCAGTGATATCAACTTTCTTGGTGAATTCAAATTTCTCCTCAACGTCAGGAACAAACTGCTTGTATCCCTTTGTTTCATATTTTGTAATTGACAGATTCCCTTTATTGGCAAGTTGACTTACATATTCAGCACTGTCTTTAGCATTAAAGAATTCCATACGCTTATCTGAGGCGGCATTTCCGCTAAAGCGGTTGCTACAAGTACCCTTTAAAATACCATCCTTACTCAATTCTGCCTCAATAAAGATCTGCTCTTTACCCTTGGCGAAATTCTGAAGATTTATAAACTCTCCTTTTTTGCCTTTCCTAACAGTTCTGGCTTTGTCTACATAGAGTCTTGCTGGGAGAACATTCAGATATCCCTTGCTTCCAGAAGCATCTAAGTAATAAGTTTCTGTTCCATCGGTTACTGCTACAACAAAAGTATTGAATCTGTAGAAACTAGGGAAACTTTGGGGTAGTTTACCATTGTCACGGGAACTCATAATTACAGGATATGCAGTAATGCCCAAGGTGTTACACATGCTGATGAATATCATATTGAGATCAGCATTGCTGCCACTACCTTTTTTCAAAACACTATTGGCAGATTCTGGCATAATCTTATATTTTCCATCCCATGACAACTTATTCATCAAATAAGTATATGCGGTAGAAACTTTCTCCTTGAAATCTGTAATCTTGTCGATTCCGCTTGCTAGTAATTCGTCCTTGAACTTACAGCCATCGTTAAGTCTTCCGGCAAATCCATCCATATGCAGCAAATCATCATCTACGTCTTCCCATGATTTTGAAATATGCTCAGGTGGTCTGTTTGCCCACTGAACAGTTTGCAGTTCTGTTACTACTTTTGCGGCATAGTCTTCTGGTGCCCAAATATATTTGTCGTTCTTCAAAGCAGGGATATCTTTTCCAACAAATGAGTATATATTGAGCTTGCAATTCATTTTTGTAGGACTGATGCTGTTTCCACTCACTTGTACGGATAGACTTCCTGCAGTAACCGTACCATCGAAATAAGGTTTCATAGTTCTTTCAACGTTGAAGTAGAAGAGGGTAGGGATTTCCATTTTGTAGTTACAATGTGCCACAGGTATATCCCTTTGGGCGTAATAATCATCAATCTGCCAGAATATATGACTGGTTTTTTCATATTGCAACTCAATGACAGATCCCACTTTTGCCTGAGGAGCAGTAATCTTTAGTAAATAATGCTTCTTGTCTTTTCTTTCTCTAAAAATTTGATTGTCAGCTAATTTTGTTTTTACAAGTTTTCCATTTTCCTCGTTATAAGTGATGAGCTTAATTCCTGTAATCTCCTCTTGGAGGTCATGGTCCATTTCGTCTTGTATGTAAGGAATGGTGAAGTTGGCATATTTGGTGCCTTGTTCCTTAAGAATTTTCACTCGATATTGGTAGTTGTATCTTTGGATAATGACACCACTATAATATCCTTCAAGCTCATAGCTTAAATCTCCATTCTCGTACAACACAACAGCAGAGGCCTCAGGGGCTTTGTCGTAACGGGTCATTGATAGTTCTTCTTTAGTAGGCTTACCAAATTTAAGGTTGGGAGTTTCTAGTTGTTGAGCGCTCAAACTTGTGACTATCATGAAACAAAAGAGCGCTGTAATAGTTCTAAGTTTCATTCTGCATTAATTGGTTAATTGATTTATTTGTGCAAAAGTACAACATTTCTTCTAATAAAACAAAATTATAGGTCAAATTGACCTATAATTCAGAATTATTTCGTTACTTTGCGATAGTGAAAATTTAAAATACACATTATGAGTAAAAGCAAAGGAAAAAAAGGGGGAAAGCGATTGACGAAAAGTCAGCTTGCCGAGGTGCTGCAGGGATTCTTCTCTTCACAGCCAGGTGTGACTTTCTCTTTTAAAGAAATATTCAAGTCGCTCAAGCTCAATACGCATCCTCTCAAAATGTTGGCAATTGACATTATGGAGGAGATGGCGTGGGATGATTTCCTCACGAGAGTATCTGATAACAGTTATAAATTGAATCAGACTACTCAGGTGGCTGAGGGTGTGTTTATGCGCAAGGCGAATGGTAAAAACTCTATTCTTCCAGAAGGTACTGATAAACCAATCTTTGTTTCTGAGCGAAATTCTCTTTGGGCACTGAATGGTGACCGTGTGCAGTATCAGATGATGGCTCGCCGCAAGAATCATATCAAGGAGGCTCAGGTTATCCAGATTCTGGAACGTGCCAAGGATCAGTTTGTTGGCAGACTCCGTGTTGACGATGATATGGCCTTTATGGTAACTCCTACCAGCACTTTTGTGCATGATATCATTATCCCGAAGAGTAAACTGAAGGGTGGAAAGACAGATGATAAGGCTATTGTGAAAATCATTCAATGGCCAGATGCTGATCATAAGAACTTGATTGGTGAGGTGGTTGATGTATTGGGACATAAGGGTGAGAACGATACTGAGATGAATTCTATTCTTGCTCAGTATGGTCTGCCATACAAGTACCCAAAGGAGGTGGAAGAGGCTGCCGAGAAGATCTCTGGCGAGATTACGCCTGAGGATGAGAAGGTGCGTGAGGATTTCCGTGATACCTGGACCTGTACTATTGACCCTAAGGATGCCAAGGACTTTGATGATGCCTTGAGTTATAAGAAACTAGAGGATGGTTTGCATGAGGTAGGTGTGCATATTGCTGATGTTTCCCACTATGTGAAGGAGGGTGATATTATCGATAAGGAAGCCTATAAGCGTGCAACTAGTGTTTATCTGGTCGATCGTACTATTCCGATGCTTCCAGAGCGACTCTGTAACTTTATCTGTTCTCTTCGTCCTGATGAGGATAAACTTGCCTATAGTGTTATTTTCAATCTTGATGATGAGGGAGAAATTAAGAAATACCGTATTGTTCATACTATCATCCGAAGCAACCGTCGTTATGCCTATGAGGAGGTTCAGCAGTTGCTGGAGGATAATGGCGTAGTAGAGGGTACAGGTCAGCCTGCTCCTGAATTGAAGAAGGGTGAGGAATACAAGGGCGAGAATGCTGATCAGTTGATCATGCTCGACCGTCTTGCTAAGAAGCTTCGCAGCAAGCGTTTCAAGGATGGCGCTGTGAAGTTCGATAGTGAGGAACTCCACTTCGATGTGGATGAGAAGGGTAAGCCTACAAGATGCTACTTTAAGCGTTCGAAGGATGCCAATAAACTCATCGAGGAATTCATGCTTCTTGCCAACAGAACAGTTGCTGAGAGCATTGGAAAGGTGGGTAAGGGTAAGAAAGCCAAGACCTTGCCTTATCGTATTCACGATAATCCAGATCCTCAGAAGTTGGAAACCCTTCGCGAGTTTGTTGTGAAGTTTGGATATAAGTTGGGAAGCAGTTCTACTAAGGGCGCTACGGCTCGTGGCTTGAACAAACTGATGGATGAGGTGGAAAACAAACCGGAACAGAAACTCATTCAGACGGTTGCCTTGAGAGCGATGATGAAGGCTAAGTATAGTGTTCATAACATCGGCCACTTCGGTCTGGCATTCGATTACTATACTCATTTCACTTCTCCTATTCGTCGCTATCCAGACACCATGGTACACCGTTTGCTCACTGCCTATTCAGAGGGTGGAAGAAGTGCCAACGAGAAGCATTACGAAGAGAAGTGTGAGCATAGCTCTGATATGGAGCAGATTGCTGCAAATGCAGAGCGTGATTCCATTAAATACAAGATGGTGGAATTCATGGGACAGTATCTTGGTGAGGAATTCGAGGCGCATATCAGCGGTATTACCACCTTTGGTATATATGCTGAAATCGACGAGAATCATTGTGAGGGTATGATCCCTATCCGTGATTTGAAGGATGATTACTATGATTTCGATGAGAAGAACTTCTGTCTGATAGGCCGTCGTCATCATCAGAAATATCAGTTGGGTGATCCGATAAAAATCAAGGTGGCCAAGGCAAACCTTGAGAAGAAACAACTTGACTTTACCGTTGTAGAATAAAAATGAGACTCAAGATATTCTATAACCACAAAGAAGAGCTATGGAATAGCTGGTCGCATGCAGGAGGGATAGCACTGGGCATAGTGTTTGGTGCTATCTTCCTCTACTGGTGCTTCAATCAGGAGAACGGATGGGCAGCAGCAGGAGTGATTCTCTATCTTTTCGGCATGCTGATGTCGTATGCGGCATCTACCATCTATCATGGCTTGTCGGCATGGAGCAAATGGAAGGAACGCCTTCGTAAATGGGACCATGCCGCTATCTACTGGCATATTGCCGGTAGCTATTCACCTATCACTTTGATTTGTCTAAGAGAACAAGGTTATTGGGGGTGGAGCTTGTTTGCCTTTGTATGGCTTTGTGCCATAGCAGGAACTATCTCGAGCTTCCGTAAGTTGAAGAAACACAGCAATCTGGAAACGCTTTCCTTTATAGGTATGGGATTGTGTATGCTGGTAGCAATCAAACCATTACTTGATACTTTGCCTACTGCTGCCTTTATTTGGATATTGGGCGAGGGAGTATGCTATATCACGGGTGCTGTGTTCTATAGTATCAACAAACGCAAGTATATGCATACGGTCTTCCATTTCTTTGTATTAGCAGGAAGTGTATGCCATATCATTGCCGTTTGGGATATCCTAATGAAATATCTGTAAGTGTCTTATTTCAGGAGATTGGCCCGATTAAGATAGCTGAAGATGACTTCTGGAGCGAGTTGCCTTACTCCTTCTATCTGGTCGTATTCATCTATCAAATCGGGACGATAGCCTAGAAGATAATGCATGGTGTTCTTATTGATAGCCACAGCCTCCAGATGGTCTGATGGACGGAGCAGATAGACACATTTCATTTTGGCAACCCGTTTGGAGGCTGTCTTGTGTTTAATGATATGGTTCAGTATATCACCAATAATTTCAAGGAATAGGTTGGGATTTTCGTCTTCTTTCTCATTGAGACTTGCAATATCTTCTTGTTTTGCAATATCCTCATCGATTGCTTTTGTGAGTTGTTGTCCGCCGATTACACTCGTGAAGACAACATTTCCCTTTCCCTCCCGAAAGCAGAGGGAGTAGTTCTTGCCCATGGAGATTCGTTGGCAGTTCAGACGATAGTGGTTGATGAAGAGCTTATCTCCGACCTTTATAAACAATGCTTTCTTTTTCAGAATTTTTGCCGATACATCCTTGGAGGACGGTTTGAATTCACCGCTCACTTTCTTGTTGCTCTTCTTCAGAGAGAGATGTTTCATCTCTACTTGAATGTTTACGCCTTTATCTTGCAGAAAATCCTCATAGCTTAGATAATAGGTGCCCATACTTTGTGCCAGCATACAAAGGGGTGATAATAGGAGTAGGATAAGTATGGATATTTGTTTCTTAGAAATCATATTGGGTTAATTGTGAAGCCTTCGGTCGGAGGTAAGTATGCTCCAACCGAAGGCTTTATTTAGAATATGTTATTTCTTTTATTTGTTGAGTTTCCAGGTCACACCATCCTTGGTGTCCTTTACCTCGAAACCATCGGCAGCGAGCTCATCGCGAATCTTGTCGCTGGTAGCCCAATCTTTTGCTTCCTTAGCTTTTGCACGCAATTCGAGTACCATGTCAACTACCTTGCCGTAAGCTTCCTCGCGGGCATCGTTGTTGGCTCCCTTTTCGTTCTTCAAGCCCAGGAGGTCGAAGGTGAAGAGGTTGATGGTATCGCTGAGGCTCTTGAGATCTTCTGCACTGATCTGAGCCTTGTGGTCGAGCAATGTATTAATAAGGTGGCAAGCCTCGAAGAGGTAGCTGATAACCAATGGAGTCTGGAAGTCATCATTCATTGCATCATAGCAACGCTGAGACAATTCTGCAACAAACTTCTTGGTGGTATCATCGCTGGCTGCTGATGTCTGAACTCTAGAGAGATCCTCTACAGCATTCATCAAGCGCTCATAACCCTTCTGAGATGCCTTGAGGGCATCGTTAGAGAAATCGACAGTTCCACGATAGTGGGCGTTGAGGATGAAGAAGCGGATAGTCATAGGACTATATGCCTGCTCCAGACTCTCATGGTCGCCTGTAAAGAACTGGTCGAGGGTGATGAAGTTACCCAAGCTCTTACCCATCTTCTGTCCGTTGATGGTGATCATATTGTTGTGCATCCAGTAGTGAACCATCTGGTCGCCCTGACTAGCTACTGCCTGAGCAATCTCGCACTCGTGATGAGGGAAGACAAGGTCCATACCTCCACCATGAATATCGAAATGATTGCCAAGATATTTGCGGCCCATAGCAGTACACTCGCAGTGCCAACCTGGGAATCCTTCACTCCAAGGACTTGGCCAGTGCATGATGTGCTCTGGAGTTGCCTTCTTCCAAAGGGCGAAGTCGGCCTGGTTCTTCTTCTCGCCTACACCTGAAAGCTCACGGCTTGCATCCTTGATGTTCTCAAGGGTACGGCCAGAGAGAATGCCATATTTATGATCCTGGTTGTATTTCTCGATGTCGAAATAAACAGAACCATTGCTTACATAGGCATAACCATTGTCGAGGATCTGCTGGGTGAGCTGCTCCTGCTCGATGATATGACCGGTAGCGTGTGGCTCAATGGAAGGAGGAAGCACGTTGAGCGCGTTCATCGCATCGTGATAGCGATTTGTGTAGTATTGCGCAATCTCCATTGGCTCCAACTGCTCCAGACGAGCCTTCTTCTCGATCTTGTCATCACCCTCATCAGCATCGTGTTCAAGGTGACCTACATCGGTGATGTTGCGAACATAGCGAACTTTATAGCCTAGATGCTTCAGATATCTGAAAAGAATATCGAAAGTGATGGCAGGACGTGCGTGGCCCAGATGGGCATCACCATATACAGTAGGACCGCAGACATACATGCCAACATTTGGCGCATTCAGCGGTTTGAACAATTCCTTAGTACGAGTAAGGGTATTGTAGATCAAAAGATTCTGTTCCATATTTCTATCTTAAGAATTTACTAATTTATTTTTTCAAGGCGATATTATAGTTGTAATATCCCAGGTTTCCTGTGATTTCCTCTTTCACCTTCAGGAATGGAGGGAACTTGATTTCCTCGTTCTCTGCGATGCCCTTGGTTTCGAGAATCATCAGGTTGCTCACTGGCTGCAGGAAGGAATCCAGCTCGAAATACTGTCCTTTCCAGATGAAGCTGTTGCGCATCTTGTGGATCGTCTGACGATATGGGTCGGCCTGCTGAAGCAGTGATTCATAAACGGTTACATCGATCTGGCGCTCGGTTTCCACCTGCTTGTTAAGGTCGTTGCGCTTCTTTGTGGTGAGCACATATACATTTCTTCCATGATAGCTGCGCTTGCGGAGACGGGCTTCCACCCCAGGCTCGGCAACCAGATAAGTCTGAACGATTTCGCTTTCGATGCTGTTCTCGATTTCGCCGGTAAGCTCAACGATATATTTGCGCTCCTCCTCGATTGGCTGAGGCAGACCAAGAACATTTGAAATCTCCTTGATAACTCGGTTGATCTTGTTGTCGAAATTCTCGTGGTTGTTGATCACTCTCAGATGAGGATGACCTGTCCAGGCATCGATGACCTTTTTGTCGAGCGAACGCGCGATAGCCAGACCTTCCTCGTCGGCTTTCTCGAGTCGCTGGGCATTGTTGCTGGTGGTGTAGAACTGCTCTGCGCCATCGGCAGCCGATACCAGGTGGAGAACAGCGTCGTAGCGCTTGTCTCTTAGTTCCTCAACGGTCGAAATGCCAACGGCAGAGGTGATTTTCTGCCACATCTCAGGAGCCATATAGGCGGAGATGTCCATCACACCACGGTCGCAGACGATGATAGAAGGACCGTTGATGGTCTGTGCCATCTGCATAAACTTATCCTCGAGCATCATCTGGGTCTCGAGGGTTGCCTTCTCGCCCTCATAGAAGAACTCCTTGTTCTGGGTGAGATAGTTCATACCTGCCTGAGTGAACATCGTTGGAACCTCAGGGATGGTGAATACCTTATAGCCACGGCTAGAGAAGTACTCAATGATGCGAACCAGGGCAGTGGTTTTACCTGCGCAAGGACCGCCTGTCAAGACGATTTTCTTTATATCCTTCATCTTATCACTTTGAAAATGCGTACAAAGATAACAATTTTATTTGTAAATGAAGAAATTTCCGCCGTCGCTCTTACAATATTTTTTGATGAGCTCTTGAATGAATTCGGCGTTCTTCCTTACATTCTCCTCGTTACCGTCATAGCCATTGATGAGCACTACCAGGTGGGTGGTGTTGATGCCCATCTTTGTGCGTTCGTTGTCGGAGGTTGGAGTGCCCACGCCTCCCTTGCTGTCGCGATAGACTGGCAGGCCGGCGATATTGATCATTCCTCTTCCGATGCCCTCATAAGGCTCGCCCTCTTTTCCCACGCCAAGCGTGAGGGTGTCGCCTTCGAATTTGTCGGCATCAAAGCCTCCGATGCTGTAGCCGAAAGCGATGCTCGCCAGATTTACCAAATCGACGAGGGTGTCGATCTGATAGAGCTCTTTTCCCTGAAGCATTCTTCGGATAAGTGCCTCTGAGGCAGGACGATAGCGGGAAGGGTCTTTCCCGCAGGCTTTATATACCTTTCGGGTGGCGGCAATGCCGCTCATTTCCTTCAGACTCTCTGTTGTGAGCTCGCTTCTGAACTTCTCCTCGAGAGTGTGTATTTCCTCCCAAAGACTCTCGCTGAATTTCGAGTTCTCCACCTGGGCTTCCACACAGGCACCCACGAAGGTTGGGCATACCGATGCTATTTCTTCTGATACAATTACTTTCATATTTTTCGGATTGCGTTGTGCAATATATCTTGCAAAGTTACAAAAAACTAAGAAGAATGTGTTAACTTTGCAGCCGTTTTAAGGTAAAAAGATGAAAAAGGGATTATTTGCGCTTGCAATAGGTACGTTTTTGTTGGGTATGGCGGAATTTGCCATGGAGGGAATCCTTCCGGATGTCTCTCGTGATATGTCGGTTTCTATCCCAGAGGCTGGTAGTATGATATCTGTCTATGCCTTAGGCGTTTGTGTGGGCTCCTTGTTTCTGATTGCCCTTTACAAACTTGCTCCTAAGAAAATCATCATTGGGTTGGTTTCCTTGATGCTTATTGGGGCGGTTCTTTCGCTGGTGGCTCAGAATTTCTTCTTTCTGCTGCTGGCCCGCTTTATCAGTGGTCTGCCTCATGGCGCCTATTATGGCGTGGGAACTCTCATTGCCACTCGGTTGGCGGATGAGCGCCACAAGACCAGTGCGGTGGCTTTGATGTGTGCGGGAATGACCTTTGCCAATCTTTTAGGCGTACCTGTTTCCACTTTTCTTTCCTCACAACTTTCCTGGCGATTGCCATTTGCTATGATTTCCATAATTGGAGTGGTGGCGATTGTGCTGGCCTTAAAGTGGATTCCGAATCTCGAACCACTTCCGAATCAGGGATTTAAAGGACAATTTAAATTTCTCCGAAATCTTGACCCGTGGCTCATTATCCTTGCCACGATGTTTGGTAATGGAGGTATTCTTGCCTGGTATAGTTATATTTCGCCAACTTTGGTGGAGAGTGGAGGACTCCCTTCGGCTCTTCTCCCTGTCTTTATGGTACTTGCAGGTGGCGGAATGGTATGTGGTAATCTGCTAAGTGGCTGGTTGTCGGATAAGACAAAGCCTGGAATGGTGGCTGCTATCCTGCAAGGAATAGCGGGAGTAATGTTGATAGTAATATTCTTTACAGCACAGATTGGATGGCTGAGTGTGTTTTTGATGATTATCTGTTGTGCTTGTCTCTTTGGAATGGGCACGCCAGAGCAGTTGCTCATCATTCAGCACTCCAAGGGAGGTGAGATGCTGGGAGGCTGTTGCATACAGATTGCTTTTAATTTCGGCAATGCTGTTGGCGCCTTCTTTGGTGGAATGCCAATCGATGCAGGTTATGGCTATAACTATCCTGCCTTGGTCGGATTTCCTGCTGTTGTGATAGGATTTCTTCTTTTGGCAACTTTCAGCTGGAAATATGAGAGAAACAGCTAACTAACTTTAAATCATACTTCTTCCCCGCTCGCGGGGGAGAAATGCTGGCAAAAGCATTTTATGAATTATCAAGAGTGGGGAGGAATAACGACTATATGAATCTAGGGTTAAATAAAATTTTTCAAAAAAATATTTTATCCTTCATATTGCTTGTAGAATGTTGATTTTCAGCACATTCCTGTGACAGTAAATATTTTCTTCCTTGCTTTTTACAGGTTTTAACATTGAAACGAGAAATGTTAAAAAAGCTAACTCGCACGTTTAGGGAGGCTAAACCGCCCATTTAGCCTCCCTAAACCGATGGTTTAGCAATCAAAAGTGAATGCTTTTGAGCTGGCTTGCTTATTGCTTTTCGATGAAATCTACGTATATAAAATTATCCTTCATAACATCTCGTTAGTAATCAGATACTTACGAATGATATGAAGGATAAAATATTTTTTTGAAAAAATGTTTTTCTAGATCTTATCGCCGTAGCAGAGGTCGCCAGCATCGCCAAAGCCAGGAACGATGTATTTATGCTCGTTCATACCAGGATCGATAGCCGCACACCATACGGTGGTCTTATCCTCAGGGAAAGTCTTCTTGATATGCTCGATGCCCTCTGGGGTAGCGATAACACAGGCGATATGAATGCGCTTAGGAGTACCCTTAGTGAGGAAAGCCTTATAGCCCAACTCCATACTGCCACCTGTAGCCAACATAGGGTCGGCGATGATGAGATTCTTCTCGTCGATGCTAGGAGTAGCCAGATATTCCACATGGATACCCACCTCGTGATGCGCCTCGTCCTTATACTCGCGATAAGCACTAACGAAAGCATTTCCGGCATGGTCGAAAACATTGAGGAAGCCATTGTGGAAAGGAAGTCCGGCACGGAAGATAGTGGCAAGCACGATCTTGTCGGTAGGCACATTCACCTTGGCGATGCCCAGCGGAGTAGCGATATCCTTTTCCTTGTAGTTCAAAGTCTTCGAAATCTCGAAAGCCTCGAACTCGCCGATGCGCATAATGTTGTTTCTGAACAAAAGGCGGTTCTTCTGATATTCCGCATCACGGATTTCCGCCATATACTGGTTGATGATAGAGTTTGTCTCGCTGAAATTGATGATTTCCATAACTAATTTTTCTGCAAAAGTAAGAAAAGAATTCAACTTTTGCAAAGTCTGAATTACAAATACTTTATAAATAGGTAGATTTTAACTTCTTTAACCTAAAAAGATTTGCTAAAATGTGATTTGAGCAACGAAAACTTTGTTTTTCGGTACATTTTGATTATCTTTGCGGCGGTTTGCCCGAAAGCAAGTCACGTTTTAGACAATATTCACAACTTAAATACATTTATACAATGGCAAGTTTTGACAAGAAAGTACTTGAAAAGTACGGTATCACAGGAACAACAGAAGTTCTTCACAACCCTTCTTACGACGTATTGTTCGAGGAGGAGACAAAAGCAGGTCTCGAAGGTTTCGAAAAGGGTCAGGTAACTGAGCTTGGCGCAGTAAACGTAATGACTGGTATCTTCACTGGTCGTTCTCCTAAGGATAAGTACATCGTTGATGACGCACAGAGCCACGATAACGTATGGTGGACATCTGACGCATACAAGAACGATAACCATCCAATGTCTGAGGCTGTTTGGGCTGACGTAAAGGAGATCGCAAAGAAGGAGCTTTCAAACAAGAAGCTTTTCGTTGTTGATGCATTCTGCGGTGCTAACAAGGCTACTCGTCTTGCAGTTCGTTTCATCGTTGAGGTTGCTTGGCAGGCTCACTTCGTTTCTAATATGTTCATCCTTCCTACAGAAGAGGAGCTCGCTAACTTCGAGCCAAACTTCGTTATCTACAACGCTTCTAAGGCTAAGGTAGAGAACTACAAGGAACTGGGCTTGAACTCTGAGACTTGTGTTGCTTTCAACACTACATCTCGTGAGCAGGTTATCATCAACACATGGTATGGTGGTGAAATGAAGAAGGGTATGTTCTCTATGCAGAACTACTACTTGCCACTCCAGGGTATCGCTTCTATGCACTGCTCTGCTAACTGCGATATGAACGGTGAGAATACAGCTATCTTCTTCGGTCTTTCTGGTACAGGTAAGACTACTTTGTCAACTGATCCAAAGCGTCGCCTTATCGGTGATGACGAGCACGGATGGGATGACGAGGGTGTATTCAACCTTGAGGGTGGTTGCTATGCTAAGGTTATCAACCTTTCTAAGGAAAACGAGCCTGATATCTATGGTGCTATCAAGCGTAAC
>CAJOPE010000060.1 GCA_905236815.1 uncultured Prevotella sp.
TACTGATTTTCATTCAATTATGAAAATCCTAGAACCATTTTTTTATGCTCTTAATTGAAGATTTTAGTACTTGAGAAACTTAAGTTAGTTAGCAAAGCTATTATTAAGCAGCAAAGCTAATTCAATAAAATGCAATGAAACAGTTTTCCAAGTTTTGTCGACAAATAATTCGATTATTGTGAATAATTTACTAACTTTGCAGATGATAACGAATTAATTAAACGATTTCTTAGAAAGCATCCCCACTTTCTTGAGGTAAAAAGATGGAACTTCGACAATTACGCTATTTTATCAAGGCGGCAGAATTGCTCAACTTCTCCGAGGCGGCAAAGGCCAGCTTTGTTTCGCAAAGTACACTCTCCCAACAAATTAAGCAGTTGGAGGATGAACTAGGCGTTCAGCTTTTTCAGCGTAATTCCCACGATGTCTCTCTTACCGAGGAAGGTCTGCAACTGCTGCCTTTCGCACATGAAACTGTTTCATCGGCCGATAATTGTGTGGCCCAGATGAACGAACTCAAAAATCTCCTCACCGGTACCCTCTATATCGGCGTTACCTATTCCTTCAGCTCCATCCTCACCGAGACCATGCTCGACTTCAGCCGCCGCTATCCGAAGGTGAAGCTCCATGTGGTGTATAAAACCATGGAGGAACTGATGAATATGCTGCAGCATCGTGAGCTCGACTTCGTACTCGCCTATAAGCCCTCCGAGGTATATCCAAGGATTGAGAGCGAAGTGCTCTTCAGTACCCCTCTTTCCGTCATTGCCCGCAGCAGTCATCCGCTGATGCAGCTCAAGCAGGTATCGCTCGATGATCTTCAGCACTACGATATGGCTATGCCGATGAAGGGCATGCAGCCCCGTCAGGTGCTCGATGAGTGGATTGGCTCCGACCTCGACAGTCGGCTGAATGTGCGCATGGAGCTCAACGACATCAACATCCTGCTCAACATTCTCGAGAAGAGCAGTTATGTATCCATCCTCTCGGCCACCACCATTCACGATGCCGAGGATTTGTCGGCCGTGCCCCTCGCCCTGGAGCATAACAAGATGGAAGGCTGCATCCACAGTCTCAGGGGACAACATAAAAAGAATTCGGCAATTGCGTTTTGCCGAATTCTAAAAGAGTCTACTTCTGTCAGGAAGTACGCTCTAGGATTGGATTGATTAATTATTTCTTTTTCTTAGACCGCCATAATCAGAATCTGAATAATGATAATTCGCAGGATCATAGCCAGCGGATATACCATCGTGTATCCGATAGATGGTTCGTCGGTGGAGGTGAGCTCATTGGCATAGGCCAGTGCAGGAGGATTGGTGTTTCCGCCCGAGAGCACACCCATCAGAGTGAAGTAGTTCAGGTGCATCACATAGCGGCCGACAATGCCTCCCACAAGGATAGGAATCATTGTGATGGCTACGCCATAGCCTGCCCAGATCAGTCCCTCGCTCGTTATAACAGTGCTTACGAAATCCTTACCAGCCTGAAGTCCCACACAGGCCAGGAACATGGTGATGCCGATTTCGCGCAGCATATTGCCCGAGGTGAAGGTGGAGGTGTTGAGCTTATGATATTTGGTGCCAAAGTATCCCATAAGGATGGCCACAATCATTGGTCCACCTGCCAGACCGAATTTCACTGGCTGAGGCAATCCTGGTACGATGAGTGGCAGATGTGCCAGCACACAGCCCATGGCGATGCCGATGAAGATAGGCACCAGGTCGCCATAAGAGGCATGGTGGTTGCGCAGGGTGATTTCCGACTCCACGTGGGTGAGGGCATTCTTGCTGCCCACCACGGTGAGCACATCACCGGTCTGCAATACCATCTGCTCCGAGGCTACATGGTCCACGCCATTGCGGGTAACCTTCGAGATGCGGGCATTGAAACGCTCCAACACATCCAGTTGTCCCACGGTTTTGCCATTCAACTTTCTGTCGGAGAGGTTCATTCTCTTTACTAGTATCTCATTGTCGAAAACCGACCAGTCGAAATCTACGGTATGTCCGAAGAGGGCCTTCACGGCATCCTCATCTTTAGGGGCGATCACCACCATCAGCTTATCGCCTTTGTGCAGAATGGTCTGTCCTGAAACCAAGTGGCATTCCTCCTCCTCATCCTTGAAGATGATTCGGGTAATCACAAATTCGCGCTTCACAAACTGTCTTATCTCCGACAGCATCTTTCCGTCGATCATATTGTTGCTCACCTCAATAGTGATATGTCTCACCGAAAGGCGCTCGGTTCTTCCCAGACCTCTCAGAGCCTCGTGCTCCTCCTTGGCAAGATTGATGCGGAGGGCATAGCGGAGAATGACAAAGGCGATGATAACGCCAATGACACCCATCGGATAAGTGACGGCATAACCCATGGCGATTTTTGGCGCATCGATGTGGAAAACATCGGTAGTGGCCTGCTGGGCAGCACCCAGTGCTGGGGTGTTAGTTACAGCGCCCGAGAAGACACCCGCCATAGTCGTCATGGGTTCATTGCCTATATAGTGAATAAGTAGTGCGATCACAATGCTCACAGCCATCACCAGCACCATCAGTCCGTTGAGTGCCAGACCACCGCGGCGGAAAGAGGCAAAGAAGCCTGGTCCCACCTCGAGACCGATAGCGAAAACGAAGATGATGAGGCCCAACTCCTTCAGGAAGTGGAGCAGGTTGCCCTCGAGCGACAAGCCGAAGTGGCCGAAGAGGATGCCCACCAGCAGCACCCAGGCGAGACCCAGCGATACATGTCTGATTTTAATCTTGCCCAGAAGTAGTCCGAAGGCCATCACCAGGGATACGATAAGCACTGAGTGAGCGACACCGCCGCCCCAGAACTCAGGGAATCCCACGAATAGTTTTGAAAATAAATCCATATCTTGTTTATTGAATAGTCTTTTTTTAAAAGGAGTTCCAGGGGTGGCTGGACCCCTAATTTATAACAATCTAACACCAATAATAATCTGTTTCGCCACCCCAGGACTCTCCAGTTTCTTTCCTCGTTATTATAGAGGGAATATATTTGATGTAAAGTCGATTTTCTACATTCTCGATAAGTCGGTAAGCTCCGACAAACGGCTCATCTCATTATGCTTCGTGCTGCGCTCCTTCATCATCTTCACCAGTCGACGCTTCGATTCCGGCTCAATCAGCCTTCTCACAAAGATATTCGGAATGGCCACACCCACTGCAATGAACAGGATAACCAGACTGGCCTTGATGGCATAGTTGAAGGCCACTGTGAGCTCGCCCACCACACCCGTCATCTCGATAAAGCCGAAGAGGGCACGATACATCAGCACTCCAGGAATCATCGGAATCACCGCAGGGATGGCAATCACCTGATGAGGAATATGGCACCAGTGCATCAGCTTTGTGGCAATCAGACTGATGAGGGCTGAGCCCACCAGCGAGCCGATGATGATGCCCTGGTCGAGACCGATGTTGCCATTGCTAGGACCCAGGTTCACGAAGTTTCGGGTGCATACGGCAATGATGCCCGAGATCGCCAGTACCGGCAGAATGCGCTTTGGCGTGTTATAGATGGTAGAGAAACCCATCGCCGAGACGGCAGCAGCAATCGCATAGTCGAAATAAGTATTGTGAGGCGTCATGCTCAAGTCCTTCACGAAGTTGTCGATGCCGCAGATTTGAATCGCCAGCACGATACCAAACGACATCGCCACGATCATCATCAGCGTGGTGTAGGCGCGGGTAGCACCCACCGTAACATGGTCGCTTACCATGTCGCTCACAAAATTGATGAGCGGCACACCCGGCACAATAAATAAGGTACAGGCCATGAGCGGGTGGAAAGGTGTGGCACTATGCATAAAGGCAGGCACCTGTGCGGCAATCTCGGGATTGAGCGAGAGAAACGAGGTGAGCCATGCCAGAATGGTGGCCACGAAGGCACTGATGGCAATGCCCACATAACTGTTGAAGCCCAGCTTCGCCAGCGCCATTTTCAGGCGGAAGCCCAGTATGGCAGGGATGGAGGCATAGAAGAAAGCCGTCCAGTCGCAGCCGAACTGCACACAGAATCCTCCACAGGCAAAACCTGCAGCCGTGGCAATCGTCCAGGGCGTGTAATTCTTGTGGATATGCTTCAGCGCATCCAGCTCCTGCTCGTAGCGGTCGAGGCTCCAGTCCTCCTTGATGGCGAGCCATAGCATCTTGCTCACCTGGGCAATGATGCTGAACTCGATGTTGTGATGCGAGCAGCGCTGATATTTCGAGTAGGAGTGAACCTCATCGCTGATGTTCACCATAATGGTATTGAAATCAAGATGAATATGTACATATTCTTCTGGCAGACCGAGAAAAGCCTCACATCTTTTCATACTTCGCATAATACGGTTGCAGTCGGCATTGCTCTCCATGAGCACCGTTCCCGTGCGCACCAGCAGGTTCAGCTTTCTCAGCAGTTCCTGTTCGGTAATCGACCGCTCATCCTCCATAGCCTGTCGTTGCAGGGCAGCTTCCTCGTGCAATAGTAGTTCGTCAAGTTCTTCCGATCTTCCAACGTGATTTCTAATTTCTTCCATTAATATATTCGATGTCTGTCTTTTATTAATTTGCTGCAAAATTATTGCTTTAATTTCAGACGTGAAAAGATTGGAAAAGGATAGTTCCGATAGCAGCTATTAGAAAAACCGATAGCAGTTTATCGCTGTTGATAGAATGTAAAAAAAATGCGAAAAAGTTTGGGGTTTTCAAATTTATTTGTATCTTTGCAACAGCAGTAAAATAAAAAGGTTCTTCTCTAATTTAGTTGAATTTGTATTTCTTAAGTAGTATATAAATACCAATTTGCAAATTAGGTGTAATTAACTGATAATCAATAAATTACGCCCTACAAAATTAGGATATTTGACAAATATTTTGTATATTTATATCGCCAAACATAGATA
>CAJOPE010000061.1 GCA_905236815.1 uncultured Prevotella sp.
AATGTTAATAGATTGTCAATCAGTATATTGCAATGTTTGATTATTCGCGAAAGCCGGTAAAATGGCAAGTGGGAAACTTTAGTAACTTACATAAGCACCAGTATCTGGAGTAGCCTCAACCAAGTCGGTAGCAGATTCGAAGTTCTCGCCAGTGAGCTTACTCAAATTTGCAGCACACAATTTCGCGAAACCAGGAACAGCATTCAAGCCAGTACCGATAGCAGTACCACCCATATTGATTTCGTGGAGCAACTTCACATTGCGCTCAAGGTTGAGAATTTCCTCCTCAAGATTGTTGGCATAGGCATTGAACTCCTGTCCGAAAGTCATTGGCACTGCATCCTGCAACTGTGTACGGCCCATCTTGATAGCATCGCTATACTCATCAGCCTTATAGCGGAGGGCACTTACTAGACCAGTAAGGGCACCTATCAACGACTTATTCATACGAATGAGCGCATAGCGAATAGTCGTTGGATAGACATCATTGGTAGATTGTCCACAATTACAATGATCGTTAGGAGAAACATACTGATATTCACCCTTGTTATGGCCCAGAATCTCGAGAGCACGGTTGGCAATCACCTCATTGGCATTCATATTCACCGAAGTACCTGCACCACCCTGCATCATATCAATAGGGAAGTTGTCGTGGAACTTACCATCGATAATCTCCTTACAAGCCTGAGAGATAGCACCAGAGATTTCATCGTTGATAACACCGAGCGTATGGTTAGTCTGCACTGCAGCCAATTTTACATAAGCAATCGCGATGATGTAATCTGGGAAGTGCTTCATCTTTCTACGAGAGATGTGATAGTTGTTGATACCACGTTGAGTTTGTACACCATAAAGGGCATCTGCTGGAACTTTGAGTTCACCTAATAAATCAGATTCGATTCTGAATTTCTCTTCTGTCATAATGTTTAGATTTAATATGTTATAATTTTTTTTGTAAATTTCAAAACAATTAGAATGCTTTAATTCGATACATAAAGCCGATTTCTATGCGAGAGGTGTTGTAATCCTTCAAACCACTCTTCTCGGTGAAGTTATACTTATGTCCGATGTAAGAAGCGAAGAAGCGGAGGTCCTGACTCTTTACTGGATAGTATTCGAGAGAGGCAATATAGCCGATAGACTTGCGATAATTCTTCAGTTTCTCGCTCTTATCTACACTTGCAGTCTCGTAGGTACCCTTCAGCATCAAGTTCCACTGAGGAACAAACTGCCAGTTGGCTTTTGTGATGAAAGAATTGTACTTTACATTGGCGAAACGAGCATTGCCAAAGCTTCCCGACATTGCATCATCGGTAGCAATTCCCAGACGATCGAGATCATCAAAAGCACCCATATAATCGAAGTACCACTGGAAAGTTGGCAAGTTGAGCTTCTGTCCGAGAATCACCATCTGACTCTTATAGCCATCCGCCTGATTCTGAACACCATAACTCCAACGAGTCTGCAATTTATCGCCGAAGAAGCTACCACTCCACAAGGCAATATAAGTGAGCGGATGGTTGCTGGCCTTCACAGACTCCACCTTACCATCACCGGTAACCGAAACAAGGTTGTCACCATATTCAGCACTCAAGCTATTATTATAGGCATTGGTAACATTGATGGCAATTTCCTGGGTAGGAACAGGTTTGATGGAAACATTCACACCTGCCATAAAGTTATCCATATAGTCCACCATGTCGGAATACTGATAGATGAACATAGGGTTCTCGTCAAACTCGAATCCACCCCAGTTCTGACACATCTTACCACCCTGTACTCCCACCTTATCGTTGAACTGATAGCCCACCATCAAGATATCCGTAGCCTTTGCGAAATTATCCTGACTCTGCGCCGTATTATTCTTGTTCAGACGATGGCGAAAACGATAAGAAAGCTTATCGGTGAGATTACCCTTAATTTCGAGGCGAGCCTGCTTATTCTTGAAGCTGCTGCGCCAATCATTACCATCATAAGCCTCCTGGAAACTAGCGGCATAATTGAAGTAGATATTCAGGGCATCTGTTTTTTTTCTCGAGATTGAAGACTCTTTCGGCAAGCGACTCATAGTCGCCATCCTTACCACCCATTCCGGTGTTGTTGCCTTGTGCGTTAGCAGTCATAGCGAGGGCTAGCGCAGCTATTATAGTTGCGATTTTCTTCATAATGTTATTAGGGAAAAATAGTTGCTGAAAAAGCTATTTAATATTCAAGGAAATACTGCTGAATCTTCTTCCAGTCCTTGGTTTGAGTGAGGGCAAGCATCAACATGATGCGAGCTTTCTGTGGGTTCAATCCAAGAGAAGCCACAAACTCATTGGCATTGTCATCTACCTCAGCATTCAGATTAGTGGCACCTGTAGGAACACGGCTGGAGCGAACGATGATGATGCCTTTCTTGCGAGCCTTTACAGCCTCATCGAAGGTATCCTTGTAGAAGTTGCCATCACCTACACCTGCATAAACAATACCATCATATTTTGCATTGATGAATGCCTGCATTGGAAGTGGAGAGGCATTGGCATAACCATAAACGATGCCTACCTGAGGGAGTTCCTTTACCTTGCTGATATCAAACTTCTCGTCGAGGGCTACTGGGGAATCGAAATACTTGGCCTCACCATTGTAAACATATCCGTTGGCACCATTCTCACCACCGGTGAAAGTATCCAGACTAGTAGTGTGTGACTTGAATACATATTTAGCATCGAAGAGCTGACTGTTCATACATACCTGAACACCACGACCCTTAGAAGAAGGAGTAACGATAGCAGCTACACCATTATAAACATTGGCAGGACCATCGGCAGAAATCGCATTGGATGGGCGCATTGAACCAACAAGAATTACTGGCTTATCACTGCATACAGTGAGTGAGAGGAAGAAAGCTGTTTCCTCCATCGTATCTGTTCCGTGAGTAACCAAAACACCATCATAGCCCTCATTGTTGAGCAACTGATTGATGCGGTTGGCCAACTGCAACCACACACCATTGTTCATATCCTGAGAACCAATATTGCAAAGTTGCTCTCCACTTACATCGGCAAGATCCTTAATCTGAGGAACTGCATTGATAAGCGTCTGAATACCTACCTGACCAGCATTATAGGCGGAGTTGGTAGAACTTGAAGCTACACCTGCAATCGTACCACCTGTTGCAATAATTCGAACTTTAGGCTTTGCAAAAGAAGCAGTTGCTACGAGTACAAAAAGTACGAGCAAAGAAAGGATTTTTTTTGTCATAAGTTTTAAATATTAAGATTGTTTAATGCCCTATTATTTAGGTTATAAGAACAGTGTTGTGACATAAGCTAATGCTATCGACACAATCGTTGTGATAAATCCGGAGAGTTGGAAGGAGTGGTTGATTACGTATTTTCCCACTCGGGTGGTTCCTGTTCGGTCAAATTCCATTGCAGCTACCTCGGTTGGATAGTTTGGCAGGAAGAAGTAGCCATTCACGGCAGGGAACATCGCTACAAGCAGCAATGGGTTGATGCCGATGGCCAGTCCTACAGGATAGAGGGTGGTAACAGTTGCAGCCTGAGAGAAGAGCATGATGCTCATCAGGAACAAGGCTACCGCAAAGAGGAAAGGTGCAGTAGAAACCATTCCTGCCAGGTCGGCATTGATAGCCTCGGCATTACCGGTATAGAAAGTGCTGCCCATCCAGGCAATACCGAAAATGGCTACTACAGCATTCATACCTGAAAGGAAGATGTTGCCATTTGTAGCTGCTTTCACACTTGCCTTTCCCACTAACAGAATGAGAACAGCATCGCTCATCATCACCATCTCGATAGTCTCGCTCATGCTAACACCCTCAGGACGAAGGGAAGGAACAAAACCGAAGAGTACAACCAAAGCTACACCCAGCAGAAATGCCAATACCGAATATTTTGCCTTAGGATCGCTGCTGAATTCCATTGCAGCTAGTTTCCTTGCATCTTCCTCAGGATTGATGATGCCTTTAGCAACACGGTCGAGATAAACAGGATCCTGCTCTAATGGCTTGCCTATGCGATTCTGGATAAAGGCGGCCACGAGGATGGATATCAAACTAGCAGGAAGTACGCAGATGAGAATGGTGCCTAATTCGATGCCCTTAGCTCCGAGGATATCGGCAGAAATCATAGCAGCCATAGCTGCAGATACCGGACTGCTGGTGATGCCCAAAGAGGCAGCTATCACCGACAAACTCATCGGACGCTCTGGTCGGATCTTATTGGCCTGAGCAATCTCGCTGATAATTGGATAAAGGGAATAACTGGTGTGGGCGGTACCTGCAAGTACACAGAAAAGAAAGCAGCTAAGTGGACCGTAATAGGTGATATGATCGGGATGCTTGCGCATGAATTTGGCGGCAAGTCCTACCAGATAATCAAGACCTCCTGCAGCCTGTAGAGCGGCCGAAGCAGAGATAACCGCAACAATAATCATCATCACATCAATTGGCGCCTTGCCTGGAGTAAGTCCGAAAATATACACGAGGATGAAAACGCCCAGCATACCATAAATGCCAAGTCCGATTCCTCCTACTCGAGCACCGATAAATATCAGTGCAAGGACAATAGCCAATTGTAATAGTAATAATGATGTTGCCATAGGTGTTAAGATGTTATTAGGTATATACGAATAAATTACACGGCAAATATAGGGTCACTAGTTTAACCATGTGGCAAAAATTTTATTCTTATTCTCCTCATTTCGATAAAATTGATTACTTTTGTGGCTGTTATGT
>CAJOPE010000062.1 GCA_905236815.1 uncultured Prevotella sp.
AAAAAAGCTAATAAAAAAAATTAGCAAATAAACATTGCTCGTGGTATACCCTCTCTTTGATCTCCCCCGCAAGCGGGGGAGAAATGCCGGACAATGTTATAAAACTAATAAAAAAAGGCATAGTTTATAGCATACACCTCTTAGAAAAAGAACTATCCAATTCTTCTCCCCCGCTCGTGGGGGAGATAAGAGAGAGGGGATGCCACGAAATTAAGCAAAAAAGCTAATAAAAAAAATATCACAAAACCAATGGATAGAGAATTATTAAAGGAAAGAAGAATATCTCTACGCCATAATGAAACTCCTGCAGAAGCTGCACTATGGACTATTCTTAGAGCTAAAAATATTGATGGAATAAAATTTAGACGTCAATATTCCATAAACCCTTATATTTTGGATTTTTATTGCGTATCTCTGAAATTATGTATAGAATTAGATGGATGTGTTCATGATTTGAAAAATCAACAGATACATGATGAAATAAGAACTGAATTTTTGAATAACAAGGGAATCACTGTATGTCGATTTTCTAATGGCTTGGTATTCAACTATCCTCAAGCTATAGTATCTTGCATTTTGGATTTTGCAAATCAACCAAAATTAATAAAAGGTCTTATTAAGGATACTTATTTGACCAAATATCTATAGCTACCACCCTATCTGTGGAACAGTTGAGAAATTCTTCTCCCCCGCTCGTGGGGGAGATAAGAGAGAGGGTATGCCACGAAATTAAGCAAAAAAGCTAATAAAAAATTAGCAAATAAACATTGCTCGTGGTATACCCTCTCTTTGGTCTCCCCCGCAAGCGGGGGAGAAATGCAGGACAATGTTATAAAACTAATAAAAAAGGCATAGTTTATAGCATACACCTCTTAGAAAAAGAACCATCCAATTCTTCTCCCCCGCTCGCGGGGGAGATAAGAGAGAGGGTATACCACAAAATTAAGCAAAAAAGCTAATAAAAAAAATTAGCAAATAAACATTGCTCGTGGCATACCCTCTCTTTGGTCTCCCCCGCAAGCGGGGGAGAAAAGCTGGATATTGTATTATCAGCAGCAAAATAAGCAGCAAAGAACATCCTCCCCTTCGGGGAGGCTTGGTGGGGTATTACCAATTCATCAACTGCTTCAAGAATGGCAATGCCTCTCCTGCCATTTTCCTTTGCTGCGCAATGCTTGGATGCCAGCTGGCACCATAGCCTAAATCACCCGTCTGGAAAGAGAAATCAAAGCGATAGATCTCCTTATCACCCTTCTTCTTGAAATCCTTGGCAATCTTGTCGAGAATCTTCTTCTCAATATTATTCTCCTTCTCGCCCAACATCGGACCAGTCAGCAAGACAATCTTTGCAGTAGGATATTTCGAACGAACAGTAGCAAGGAACTTGCGATAACTCTGATCGTATAAACTCTCATCAAAGTTTGGAGTCGACAAATCATTCGTTCCCAAATTGATACATACCAACTGAGGCTGATACTTCGAGAAATCCCAAGCCTCATCGTGCTTATTAAATAAGGTGTACTCATACTGCCAAGGCATATTATCCTTTGAGCCCGCCTTCGGACCATCGTAGTTTCTGTAGGCACCAATTCCACTTCGTGAGATAGAAGTATGAATGGCCTTCAGACTATCGCTGAGAATATTGGCATAGGTGAGATAATGATTCTCGGTCTCATCCTCGAAAGGATCAGGAGCATTGCAGCTCTCCACACCATATCCACAAGTGATGGAGTTGCCGATGAACTCGATGCGGCGATCGCTCAATGCAGGAGATGGAACCACCTTGCAGCCCTCATCCAACACAAAAGCCTTGAACTCCGGCTCGCGGAACAAGCCCTCGATGGCATACATCGCACGAACAAAATGCTTGCCATCAGGCAAAGCAGCAGCTACCGTAACCAAGGAATCACGCTCACCATTAAAGCCCACCTTGAAAGGTTTGCTGTTATCAACGGTGACCATAAAATAACCTGTCTTAGGGCGACAGAGCATCTTGAGGGAAGTACCCGTAAAAGTTGCCTGGATAGTAGTTCCTGGAAAGTTGAAGCTTGCCACATCGCCAAGCATACGAACTCGGCCAACATACTGGATATTAGGGTTAGAAGCTTTAACAATTGTTCCTTCAACAGGAACCGTAGTGGAAACCTTAGGCGTTTGAGCCTTTGCGCAAAGTGACATACCAAGCAATGCCACTATCATAAAGTTTATCTTCATAGTGTAATAATTAGTTTAGGCAAAAGTAAGAAATAATTAGAAATTCTCCAAATTATCACTTAAAAAATGAAAGATATTAAGATTTTCCCGAATTATTTGTGTATTTCAGAAAATAATCGTATATTTGCACTCGCAAACGCGCTTGTGGCGGAATTGGTAGACGCGCTAGACTTAGGATCTAGTGGTTCATGCCGTGTAGGTTCGAGTCCTATCAGGCGCACGCTTTAAAAGCTAAGTGATTGTTCTTCAATTACTTAGCTTTTTTCTTTTCCGACAAATTTATAATAAAGAGAAGAATTCCTTGATGGCCTTTCTCATATACATCCCTTTCGGATATAACAATACAACATCCATCGGAAGTGTGGATTGACGGAAAGGTATTGCTTTCAGATTATCCTCACCTATTATAATAGAATCTACCAATACAGCTACCCACCTTCCAGTACGAACTAAATGAAGCAGTGTATGTATCTCATTAATTTCCAGAGTCGCCTGCAATTCTATCCCCGATTCGGCCACCATCTTGTCAAACATTCTTCGGGCATTCATGCCTGCCATTGGGGTGGCTATATTATATTTTCGAAGCTGTCCTAGAGTTACATGCTCGAGTTTTGCCAAGGGATTTTCCTTTGATACTATGGCGGAAAGATGATAAGTGGCAAGAAGTATCTCCTTGAGAGATTCATCCTTAGCCATCAGATTAAAGGTGATGGCAAAATCAACATCTCGAGTCTTGACGGAATCTATCAGCTCGTCTTGTCGAAGGAACAACAATTCAAAATGAATCTGTGGATATTTCTGATTATATCGGTCGATGAGATCAGTAACAAAGGCAGATAGGCCATACGTTGTACCAATCTTGATTGTACCCTTTTTCACTTCCTTCATATCCTCGATTATCTGTTTGGAATAATCTGCATCTGCTACCGTCTTTCGGGCATAGATTAAAAATTCCTCCCCTTCATGAGTGAGAAATACTCGCTTACCAACCCGTTCAAAGAGTTGCACCCCAAATTCATCCTCCAACTGTTTGATTTGCTGGGAAAGAGTGCTTTGGGTGATGCAACATTGAGCAGCAGCTTCGGTGAAATTTAGAAGTTCAGCGCTCTTCACAAAATAGCGTAATTGACGTAGCTCCATATTCTTAATCGTTTTTATCGATTGATATTATCGAATCTTTCGGTAATGCAAATATATAAAATATCCAGGAAAAGCTATATCTTTGCATTGTAAAAAATCGATAATGAATAAAATAATAGCAACAATTTTGCTTTTCATAGCAACAATAAACGTAAACAGCAAAAATATGGTTAGTTATAAATATCAACAGGTTGACAATGTGAAGGTGTTTTATCGCGAGGCTGGCGATCCTAAAAAGCCTACCCTCCTCCTACTTCACGGATTCCCATCAAGCAGTTTTATGTTCCGCGACCTCATTCCAGAACTGATGGACGAATATCATCTCATAGCTCCCGATATGCCTTCTTTCGGACAGACAGATGCGCCGGCAAAGCCTATCTACAACTATACTTTTGAAAATCTTGCCAAGACCATTGACAAATTTACCGAGTTGATTGGCTTGAAGCATTTCTCGATGTATATCTTTGATTATGGGGCACCTGTAGGAATGAGAATTGCGATGTGGCATCCCGATCGCATAGAGGCCATTATCTCGCAGAACGGCAACTGCTATCAAGAGGGATTAGGTCCTAAGTGGGCAGCACGAGCTGAGTATTGGGCAAATCCTACACCAGAGCTTCGCAAGCAGTATTCGACAGCGTATGCCCTCGAAACTATCAAAGGCCAATATGTGAATGGCACTCCAGAAGGCAGCGTGGCTCCTGATGGCTACACGCTTGATTACGCCTATGTTCAGCTGCCAAACCGAAAGGATCAACAGGATGATTTGATTTTCGACTATCAGAATAATGTGAAGCTCTATCCATCGATGCAAAGATATTTCCGAGAGCATCAGCCGAAGTTATTGGCAGTATGGGGAAAGAACGATCCTAGTTTTATTCCTGCAGGTGCCGAGGCATTCAAGCGTGATCTTCCAAATGCCATCGTGAAATTTGTAGATAGCGGTCATTTTGCTCTCGAAAGCCATCATAAAGAAATTGCTGGAATGATAAAGGAGTTTCTGAAGAATTGATATTCCGAGGATTAGCATTGTATTTCTTCTCCCCCACTCGTGGGGGGAGAGAAAGGCTAGAAAAAAAATAGCCTTCTACAAAAAATAGAAGAATTTCGAGAAATCTTCTCCCCCACTTGCGGGGGAGATAAGAGAGAGGGTATGCCACTAAATTAAGCAACATGGATAATAAAAATATTACCAAATAAACCTTGCTCGTGGTATACCCTCTCTTTGATCTCCCCCGCAAGCGGGGGAGAAATGCTGGAAATGAGTCTTTTATGAATTATCCGACTAAACTTGTTGGAATAAATAAAGCTAGTACTAAACTACTTTGGCTCTTTGGAAAGAATAATTGTAACAGGTTTTTTATTACTGTTAGAATAATTCTCCACAAATGGTTTGTATCCATCTTTACCAAATGACATCTTGAGACCAGAACGCCCCATATAACTTCCATATGCTACGTTATAAAAGTCAAAACGTCCCAAAGAATCCGAAAAAATTCTATGGTCACTATGTCTAATATCATAAATAACAACACTATCAATAGGCAAATGATTACTAGAATCTATTATAATGCCTTCTAAGTGTTGATAGTAAAAACCACATGAAGTCAATGCTGTTAAAATAAAAAAATATAAAATCAACGTTGTATTCATTTTTTGATGTATACAATGTATAAGATATGACATCATCGCTTTTTATTGTTCTTCAATATTCTTGAACTTCTTCCACCCCTTACAAGCCTTGTATTTCTCCACACATCCCTTTGGAACGCGCAAAACGGCTTTCTTCTCATTGTAGATATTCTCCACATCGGTAGGGTTCTCATTCATCACAATTACCGATTCCAGGTTCTTGCAGCCATAGAGCATTTTCTTGCCATATTCGGTAACGCTTGCAGAAATGGTGATTGTTTTCAATTCCTTAATCGACTGGAAAGCATGGTCGCCTATCTTGGTCACTCCTGAAGGAATTACCAATTCAGTAAGATGGGTATCGCGAAGCATCTCATTGCTGATATACTTCAGATTATCAGGAAGATTGATTTTAGTAATATCCGAATTCTTCAAGATGGCATCGCCAAAAGTGGTGACGGTAGATGGAAGGGTGAATTCTGTAAAATTACATTTTTGGAAACAGCTTTCACCCAATGTTGTAACACTTGCAGGAATCTCTATGGAAGTAAGCGTGGAAGCGTGGAAAGCATGATTACCAATTCGAGTGACACCTTCTGGTATTTTAAAATCTTTCAGTCCAGAACACTCAAAGACACCATCCGGAATTTCTTTTACATTATCAGGCCACGCAATAGTTGAGAAGCCACACCATTTAAAAGTTCCCGGCTCGATGTTCTGAATAGTAGTAGGCAAATTTATCGAATCAAACCACCATGAATTAAAAGTTTTGTTTCGTAATTTTGTTACCCCCTCAGGAACATTCACCGCACCTCTAGCGGCTCTAGCGGCTCCAACGATTGTCATTGAATTCTTATCGATGAGAAGAGGACCTGCCACCATAAAATTAGGATTATACGAATCTACCCCAAAAGACTTGAGTGCATTACAATCATCGAAAGCTGTCTCATGGATAGACATTATCGTTGAAGGAATATAAGCAGAAGTGATCTTAGTTCCACTAAGGCATCCCTCTGGCAAATCCTTCAATCCTTCCGGGATTAAAATATCTGTTAATCCCGTACAATCCTTAAAGCAATTAGTTCCCCAATGCTCCATTGTTTTAGGGATAAAGAATTTCTCAAGATTTTTACACCCTTCGAAACTGCTATTTCCGATAGAAATAAGTGGAGGTGCGATAAAGTGGATCAAGCGGCTACATCCATAGAACGCATTATCAGGAATACGGCGGGCATTAACTGGTAAAATTATTTTTACAAGATGACTTGTTCGTGGAAACATAATATTATTGGGCGCACAACTTACTCCCGAAATATCAAGCTCAAAGAAATTATCTTTCCATACTTCCTTGCCATCGGATATTGTCTTGTATTTATCCCTTGAAGCAAGACACCGGAGTGTTTCAATATCAGAACTTCCCAATCTGCCGGTTACGGTCAGACGATTCAGGTATTCGTATCTACCGCCGATTTTATCCGACAACTGTCCGGGTTCAGAACAATTAATTGTCATCTCCGACTGTGCAAATGCCGTAGTTGCCCATAACATCAGGCAGCACAATGTTAATAAATTCGTTAAAGTCTTTTTCATATATCTACATCTCAAATTTCAAAGTTTTACCCCCTTCCAAATAGACGGCCTTTGACCTTTTTATTTTAATTTTCTGATTTTCAGTATAGCCAAGTGTTTCTCCATCTTTCAATGTTACATCTTGATCGAGTACATAATGGATTGTATTTAACAGGAAATCATATAAATCACCCATTTTCATATTACTGTCAACGATTTCCATCTCTGATTTATCGAATCCCGACATTCCGTAGGTATACAGACTAGTCTTCTCGCCATCTTTTACAATTCCAATATATACCCATAGAGAAACAGGCAGCGTATCCTCGAAAAGTCCCTTAGACTCATCAAGATAAAAATCTTTAGGCAACAAAAGAGAAGAATCCCCATGATACACACCAATAGCATTCTGAGAAGTTCTCAAAATAGAGGCGATAACCTTTGTCAATAGAATATATTGCTCCACTATCGAACTTTCGGTTGGCATTACCGAAACAATGGCATGTTGAGTATGCTCTTTTATCTCTTTACCTGCGTCTTTCAGCATATAATTATAATCATACAATGAGTCTAGTTCCCCTTCTGGTATTGGATGAGGCATTGAAGCCAGCACAACCCTTTTCCCATTCACACTAAAGACTGCAGCCTCATCATCTCCATCCCCATCGTTCACATCAAGCGACCAATAGGTACGCAGGTCTTGTTTCACACTATCAAAGGAATAAGCCTTGTCGCCTTTAAACATAACCATCGACAATATAGTCTTCCCCTCTTTTTTCTTCTTCGAAAAGAAATTAAAAATACTCATATATTATATTGTTAAAAGTCGATACAAAAATAATAAATTCTTATGATAACATCAAAAAAATATACACAAAAGCAACAACATATCCCATTCGTTGATAAAAACTAGCGGTTAGTTGATGTTTTTTTCTTAGTACCTATTCTATAACTACATTTGCATCAGAAAATAAAATTCAAAATATACTAGATTATGAATAGGCATATCAATTTTTTCTTGATGGCAGTTGCCTCGCTGATGGCAGCAGCCTGCTCGGGAAGTAGCGATGATTACAACTGGAACTATACCGGCCAAGGCTACAATCCTACCACTCTCCCATCAGGAGGTACTTCTACCGGAAGTTCATCGGTGGATGCTGAAGATCTCACCTCTTTCACTATTGAGGTGGATTCAACCAATCTAAGTGAGAACGACGCCACCCCCTCGGAAAGCGATAGCCACTACGAGGACTATGTGGAAACAGAAACTTTCAAGTCGACTATCACCATCACTTATAATGGCTCAACAGCCACAAAATCAGGCGATGACAACAATCTCGTCTCTATCAGTGGGGCTGATGTTACAGCTACGCCAACCACCAAGGCGATCTATATCCTGAAAGGAAGTACTTCGGAAGGCTCTTTCCGCATCAATGATAATGAGAGTGCCAAGAAATCGCAAATTCAACTGGATGGTGTGAATATCACCAACTCGGATGGTCCTGCCATCAATATTCAAAGCGGAAAACGTACCTATATCGTTGCTAACGAGGGTACTTTCAACTCGTTTACCGATGGCAGCAGCTATGCATCAAGCAACGAGGATCAGAAAGCAACTATTTTCAGCGAGGGTGAACTGCTCTTCAGTGGAAAGGGACATATCAAGGTGAATTCAAATGCCAAGAATGGTATTGTGAGCGATGACTATGTATTTATCCGACCAAACACAAATCTCTATATAAAAAGTACAAGCGGCAATGGTATCAAGGGCAAGGATGCGCTTATCGTAAAAGGCGGCGTCGTCAACATCGAGGTATCAGCAAATGCCAGCAAGGGTCTCTCTACCGATGGCTACTATCAGCAGGATGGCGGAAGAGTGACCGCAATCACCTCGGGGGAAGGCGAATATGATAGTGAGGATCAGGATGTTTCTGCCTGCGCTGGACTAAAAGCCGATTCGGTTATCAATATCAATGGTGGTATGCTCAAGACAAAGAGTACTGGCAAGGGAGGCAAGGGTATCTCGACCGACCAAATCTTCAATATGAATAATGGACAGGTATATGTTATCACTACAGGTACTACCTATACTTATAGCAGCCGACTGGATAGCAAGCCAAAAGGTATTAAGGCGGATGGAAATATCAACATCAATGGTGGAACCATTTTGGTGAGAGCTACAGGAGACAGTGGAAGCGAAGGTATCGAGAGCAAGAATATTCTCACTATCAACGATGGAACCGTAAAGGTCAGCTCATACGACGATGCTATCAATTCAGCCAGCCACATGTATGTGAAAGGTGGAACCGTAGAAGTTTACGCTTCAAATAACGATGGTCTCGACTCTAATGGAAATATGTTTATACAGGGCGGTACAGTATATGCCTATGGTGGAGGAAGTCCAGAAGAAGGACTGGATGCCAATACTGAGGGCGGATACAAACTCTATATCACAGGCGGAACCGTATTTGGAATTGGCGGAGGTGCGACTGGAGTTAGCTCCACCGATGGAAGTCAGCCAGCAGCACTCTTAACTGGTTCTATCACTTCAGGAAATACCATCTCTCTTCAGGATGGAAGCAGCACCCTCTTCTCCTTCAAGGCAAACAAGACCTATAGCAATGCCACCATCCTTGTATCTGCCCCAGGCATGTCAACAGGAACAACCTACACTCTCTATAATGGAAGTAATTCGGTAGGCTCAGCCTCAGCAGCCCTCACCACTAGCTCCTCTATGGGAGGTGGCATGGGAGGCCCTGGAGGAATGGGAGGCGGAGGATTCCCTGGTAGATGGTAAAACAACCCCACCAAGCCTCCCCCTTCGGGGAGGCTTGGTGGGTATAATATTTTTTATTCTTTTCCGTTTTAATGAAAAAACTGCTAAAGCCTATGAAGCTACATTTACACGCATTAAAAGAAAATCTTATTTACCTGGTACTCTGGGCTATACTCTTTTGTGCCCCCATTCTAAGTCTTTACTATAGAACACAGGCTAATACAGACATCATCTTCAGCTGGACTGAAATATTCGATATATGGAAAGTTTACCTGGTATATCTCGTCATTTTCCTTGTCCACAATATCATCCTCGCCCCTATTCTCATCTACCGACATAAAAAGGTGATGTATTTCGCCACCACCCTTTGCATGCTCGCAATTTTCTTCCTTGCAGAATACCATCAGGCTTCGTTGAGAAGGGAGGAATTCCACAAGCAACAGATGATGGAGCAAAGACAAGGTCTCCCACCTTTCGATAGACAGTTGCCTCCTGATTTCGAAAAGCCAGGATCTCCGAATTTCGAAAATGGTCCTAAACCCGATTTTGAAAAGGGACCAAGGCCTGATTTTGAAAAGGAACCTGAAGCCAATTTTGAGAAGGAATCTAAACCTGAATTGGAGAAGGAATCTAAATCCGAATTAAAGAATGCCAAGAAAGAAGAGGGTGCAAAACCAGAATTAGCGAAAGGCAATAGTCCCGATTTTGCAAAAGAAAATCCATTTGATTTCAGAAAGAAAGGACCAAAATTCAAGCATCGCGAATTTCGTCTCTTCCTCTTTCCTGGCGGCAGAGAGCTCATCGCTACTTTACTCGCCATTCTTATGCTAGGTATGAATCTCGCTATCAAGCTCTATTTCAGAACCTTGAAGCGAGAGAAGGAGATGCTGCAATTAGAGCAGCAGAACCTACACTCACAACTGGAATATCTTAAATATCAGATAAATCCACATTTCTTCATGAATACGCTCAACAATATTCATGCACTGGTGGATATCGATCCTGAGCTCGCCAAGGAAACAATTCTGCAACTCTCTAAGATGATGCGCTACATTCTCTATGAGGGAAACAAGCAGTTTGTACCCCTCGACCGTGAGGGTATCTTCCTCGAGAATTACATCAATCTGATGAAGTTGCGCTATGATCCTAAGAAGGTGGACATCCAAATCGAGGCACCAGAGAATGCCAATGTCCATTTGATGATGCCTCCTCTCCTTCTCGTTAATTTTGTCGAGAATGCATTCAAGCATGGTATCAGCTATCAGGAGGAGAGTTTCATACATATCACCTCACATATTCGTGAGAACAGACTTCTCTTTACCTGCAAGAACAGTAAGCACAAGGAGAGTACCGAGGAACATGGTGGAGTGGGACTTACCAATACCAAGAAGCGGCTCGACCTGCTCTTTAAGGAGAACTATCAACTGAAAATAAACGATAACGAAGATGTCTATGAGGTAACTCTCGACATTCCTCTCAAAAAAAGCAATGACAATGATTAAAGTTCTAGCAATCGATGATGAGCCTCTGGCACTGAAACAACTTTCTGCCTATATCCAGAAAATCCCATTCTTCGAACTTTGTGGAGAATGTGGAAGTGCCCTGGAGGCTAAAAAAATAATGAATGAGGAAAATATTGATGCTATTTTCTGCGATATCAATATGCCCGACCTCAATGGTATGGATTTCGTGAAGAGTCTGGCGGCTCCTCCTATCATCGTCTTCACCACCGCCTATAGCGAGTATGCCATCGAGGGCTACAAGGTGGATGCTGTGGATTATCTGCTGAAGCCTTTTGGATTGGATGAATTCAAACGTGCTGCCAACAAGGTAAAGAAACAATACGACTACCAGAATGCCTCTGCGGAAACAGAATCGAAAGAGGAGGAAGTGACCGATCTGACTAAAAACGAGGATGATGATACGATCTTCCTGAAGACAGAACATCGGGTAATTCGCATCAGCATCAGCGATATCCGCTATATCGAGGGAATGAGCGAATATCTCAAGATTCATCTCGACAGCATGCAAAAGCCAATTATCGTATTGTTGAGTATGAAGAAGCTGGAAGAACGCCTTCCCGACTATTTTATGCGCATTCACCGCTCCTACATCATCAATCTGAAGAAGATTGTGGAGGTAAACAAGAATCGTGTGATTATGGGCGAGGATCTCTATCTGCCGATAGGTGACCTTTACAGGGAAGCTTTCAATGATTATCTCAATCGAAAGTTCATAGGAAAATAAGTAATCTTACTAGTTTCTACAATATGAAACGGTCGTTTCATATAATGTTAAACGACCGTTTCACATAATGTCAAACGATCGTTTCATGTAATGTGAAACGGCCGTTTCACATTGTTCATCAAGGCTAGTTTGCAAGTAAAGCATCCATCCTTAAGAGAAGAAACACATAAAAAAAGCCTTTACTTTCCTTACCTTTTCTGTAGGGAAAGCAAAAGCATACGTCAAATAAAATGTACTAGCCGATCAAAGCCTCTTCTTTAACTTCATCAATTCCTCTTTAGCCTTTTCACCAGCTTCCACTCCTCTTTTAATCATCTCCTGAATTTTCTTGGGAGTGAAACTAGCAGCATCAAAGCCTTTGAGATTCGGATTGATATAGATGTCGCAATGCTTCAGATTCTCATTGTACTTGATAAGATCAGGTCGCTTCTTCGCCCACTCTATCATCTGAGCCAGAGGCTTCTTCTTGAGTTTCATCTCCTTCTGCTTTGCAGGACGATGATTTTGAGTAAGGTCGATAGCTATGACGATATCTGCCCCCATCGCCTTGACAACATCTACCGGAAGATTATTGAGGGCTCCTCCATCGATTAATTCCATCGAATCTTTCTTTACAGTCTTGAAAGCACCTGGAATTGACATACTGGCACGCATAGCCTCAGCCAACACACCACTTTCGAAATCATACTCCTTGAAGGTTTTCAAATCAACGGCCACACATCTAAAAGGAATTGGCAACTTATTGAAACTGATAGAATCGGGACGTTTCGTCTTGCTGTTTAGGAGCGCTACAATACTGTCTCCCTTGAGAGCGCCAAAATTGAAGTCATCTCCCGCTTCCTTCTTGCTCAAAGGAAATCCAAAGAAATAGGTAACTCCATCTTTTTTCGTAATTACCCTTTTATCGAAATCAACATTGCGATCGGAAAGCAAAGCCACCCACTCCTGAGAGGAAAAGAGATCCTCAAGATCGGAAGAGCGATAACCGCAGGAATAGAGGCCGCCAATGATAGAGCCAATACTGGTTCCTGCGATATAGTCGATAGGAATCCCCACTTCCTCTATCGCTTTCAGCACACCCACTTCGGCAGCACCCTTGGCGCCACCTCCACCTAAAACCAGTCCTACTTTCAGACGTTTCTTAGCCGTAGCATTTTCGGCGGCTTCTACTGGCACAGCTAAAATTGCTGCCACCAGAAATATAATAATTTTCTTCAACATAACTCTTTTCCCAATATAATGTAAAAGCAAAATGTAAAATTCTAGAAGAACATCGCCTTCTGGAATTTTACATTCACTTGGTAATTCTCACCTTAAGAATATTTCTTATCTAGAACTCATTTGCATGAATTTTATATTCTACATCGAAAATGCTACATCAGAGATTAATTTCAACAGTAATTAATTCTTCATGATTTCCAGCCTTAACGAGTACTTCGCCCTCAGGACTTACCACAATCGACTCACCAGCAAAGGTATCATCGCCTTCTCTTCCAACTCGGTTACACATGGCGATATACACCTTGTTGGCTTTCGCCTTGTCTATCATTTCCTGAGCATATTCGTCCATAGGCTCTGATATCAAATTCACGGTTGGAATCACTACAACCTGAGCTCCCAACTGGGCACACTGCTCAATACCATCCTTGTGGCGATCGTAGCATACCACTACACCTACATTGCCAAATGGCAGATGATAAACTTTATAGCCTTCGCCCCAGGAATCATAGTAGTCACCTTCCCAGAATTTCTCAGAACTGTGGATATTCACCATTGCCGACTTTCCTACGATTTCTCCTTTCGGATTAATCATCAATGACATATCATAGTTCTTTCCATCCTCTTTAATATAGATATTGGGGGAAACATAGATATCCGACTCACGAGCTGCCTCTTGAATTTTCCGAACACGATGGTCATCAAGCGTTATGCTGAGGTCATCACGGGTTGCATTCCATTCCTCTATATGCTTGAGTGGATAGAATGGACTCAACTGGAGCTCTGGAAATATCAGCAAGTCGCTTTTGTTTCCAGCCTTGGCAATATAGTCAATAGTCTTGTTAAAATTCTGATTCTTGTTGTCTCCTAAACGGATTTGCGCTAGAGATAATTTCATGGTTTTGCTTGGTTTGTTTTGAATTTCCGAAGGCAAATATACAATTATTTTCAGAGACAAGCGAAAGAGAAGGTTGAAAAAAACAAAAAGAAAATGTGGAATGTAAAAATACTGATTTAAAATTTATATTTATAGCTTGCACCAAGGATATGGCGACTAGGCTCATCGTCATCATTCACGGTTTGATAGCGATAGTAAATCCCCACCTTGTGATGCTTCTTTATAGTATAGTCGGTACCTAAGGTGTATCTCACTTTCTGGAGATTCCATCCGTTGTAGAGTTCCACACTTCCATAAGGTTCCAGTTTCTTGAAACCATATTGCACTTGAAGGCGACTTCTCAATACATGCTTTGCTTTCCCCTCAACTTTAGTATCTTCCCAGTATTCATTGTCGTTATCCCATCGGGTAGTTGTCACTTCTGGCCGATAGGTATACTGCCATCTTTCACGAAGTGAGATATTCCAATTTCCAAGATCAAAGCCTGAAGTCAGGTCAAAATGAACTCGATGACGGTTGCCCCAATAACCTGGTCGATAATTGTTAACCTTCCCACTTCGCTTATAGGTGGTCTTTTCCTCATTCCGGTCATAGAGAAATACATATCCAGCAGTAGCCTTGAGCCAATCGGTGAGCTTATAGGTGGCATCAAATTCACCACTCCACCGGTCAATGCTACTTGAATTATCACGAGTACGCATTTCTGCCTCCAAGCCAACAGATAGTTTCTTATTGATTTTTTTCTCTGCTCCAACCGAAGTCCATATTCCGAAATCCGACTGTGCGGTTGCTGATAGTGCAGCCAACAAGAAGGCTGCACTCAGCAAATATCTGAATTCTTTTATTTCCATATTGATTTTGTTAGAGGGTTTATAGCTTTTCATCTTTATAATATACTTTCAACACTGCCATATCGCGAAGCATATCTACACTCTCTATTGTCACATGGTCGATATCAAGTCCCAATCGTTCGTGCAGATCTGCCAGCAATTCTTCTTTCTTATCAGGAGTGATGAGGGCAATGCGGTCGTATCTTACTTCCTTGAAAGGTAATTGGCGAAGTCGCTTCTCAAGCAGCCAAATCGCAAAGATAAATATCACATTGGTCAAGGCCAGTTCCACATAGGTGAGCGAGTTGGCAATAGCATTCACCACAGCCATGGAGATAATTACAAAGAGATAAGTCATTTCACGCACTGGCATGGCATCTGTGCGATAGCGCATGATACTGAAGATGCCGAAAAGTCCAATACCCACGCCTATGCTGGTTTTCGTCTTGAGATCTTCGAGCATAAATATCATGAAGAAGACTAGGAAAAAGATGGCAACACTAATAAGCATGAAGGTGAAATAAAAATCCCGTCGATGACTCTTGCGAAAATAAAGTCGGTCAACAATGATGAAAGTGGAGATCATACAAACGAGGAATCTCACTATCATCGTGGTAAATTGTGCGGAAATGCTAAAAGATAATACGTCCATATTCGTTTCATTTAATTATTATATTGCATACTTTAAATTTCCTTGTTGTTGGAGTTTCATCACCTGTCTGATTCGAGGTTTCAAACGATTCTGCTTCAATTGCGGATTGGTCATTGCTGCTCCCATAACATACTTACTGAATCCCATCGGGTGAATATGCAGTTGCCGGAGCATTTCGAGAATAGGTGAAGGCTGAAGTCCATCCCTCTTTAGCTCAATAATCACGAGATTATCGAGCGAACAGCATATTCCTGTAAGAAGATTGTGAAATTTCAGATGACTATCAATGGTAAGTCGCTCTGTCTTCGCCTTATTCACGAGAGTTATCCGCTCAAACCTGTTTTCCAACTGTTCACTAAGACTTTCAGGCATATACTCTAGGTTCTGCTTAAGAAAATTCAATGCAGAAACACAAGAAGCATCAGTGCTGTTAAAGCGGATATCATAGCTGGGATGGCAAGGATCAAACCCAGACAGAGAAATTCTTTTCTTCTTTGTTCTTCCATGATTGTTTTTGGTTTTAATTTCTAAATAGTTCAGATGAGAATCAACATAACTCCGGATACGTAGCTTCTGGCGACGGGCATATCCATCTTGATGGACATTATACATTGCCTGATCTGGAGTATCAAAATAAACCGTATAATAAGGTGCTATCCGCGATCCATCGATTTCCTGAGCAAAATAATCACCACGAGCCATAGCCAAAAGAAGCCTCAACTTATCAATAGTTGTAACAAATTTGGTATCGGTTCTATTCAATAATTTTACTCCATTCATCTCGCTGAGCGAAATTGGTAGAAATGTATTAATAATCGAATTCATATTTGTTTGGTTTTATCTTGATGCTGCAAAGATAGTGGGTTCTCGAACGTCTTAGAAAATTATTCAGCAAACACTTGCTTTCTTTCAGTTAATCGTCTTCAGATATGGCACTCTTTCATCTGTCAACATCAGTGTTCTTAAAATTATGATAGCCTACAGCCCCCAGCTGTATGTTTCCGATGCAAATTTACAAAAAAGTTTATATTCCTCCAATACTTTCAGAACGCATTTTTTGAATAATTCAATTAAATTACTTGGAAGTATCAAATAAAAGATGTATGTTTGCATCATCTAAAATCAAATATAAAATATGAATACTCTAAGGGTAAGCAAAAACATCCTATCAAAATCGGGGTTAGCTCATACACTCCTTATGGGCTTCTTTGGTATCTCTCTTCTTCTAGGAGGATGCAAAACCGACAAGTCAACTTCTGTTAATGATTCCGACTCTATTGCTACAGAAGAGCCTATTGCGATAGAACAATTAAAATTCGACTCTATAGGCTATACAAAGACAGATACGATAACCGATGTATCTATCATTTTCGACTACCCACAAGGTACATCAAGACTTGCGGATAGTGTTAAGGCTTTCATCAATCGACAGATATGCGCCAATAGTCTTCCAGAATATGTTGACGACAAGACTATCTACCCTGCACTTTACAAGGGAAATCCAACCAGTAAAGCATTGGTGAATTACTATGGAAAGCTATTTACCAAGCGATTGCAAAAAGAGAATCGTGAAAATCCAGATATTCCACACGAGGATTCTAAATACTTGCTCACAGTATCTATTAAAGAACACGAGCAGACTGATAAATACATTAACTTCGATGTAAATTCAGAATGTTTCCTGATGGGGGCTCATGGTTCCTTTACATCTTATAATGTGGTGATTGACAAGATGAATGGAAAAGAGGTACAGATTCTCGACACTACAAAAGTGAAGGAAATGCAGAAACTGCTTATCGATGGAGTTTATTCATATTTTAAGGAAAATGGAGAAAACTTCAAGAAATCCAATATTTGGGATTATCTGATGCTTGAGAAGAAAACTATCCCACTTCCTGTACATCAGCCATCACTCACAAAGGACGGACTATCATTCGTTTACCAGCAATATGAAATCGCTGCCTATGCGTGTGGTCTTCCATGCTTTACCATTCCTTATGCTAAAGTGAAAAAGTATATGACTGAGGAAGCAAGAAAACTGATAGAATAAAAAAAAGGGACCTGTCTCACGACAGATTCCCTTGCACTAATACTATAATATGAACCTAAACTTTAATATCCTAAATTACTGAAACACTATAGAAACTTCATCCAAGAGAAGCGCTCTTGTGTTCCTATTGCCAAAAACAAACAACAAATCTTTTGATTTAAAATGCATCATGTATTGCTGATTTAAAATCATAGATATATTTTATGTATCAATAGTATCTAAATTGATGGAAATAGTTCTATCGAGCTAAATATTCTTAGTCATTTCGTTTATGCTGCAAATATAAGTTAAAACGAATAACAAAACTTATCCTAACGTATCAAATAGTTTAATTTGTACGTTCAAGTAATCTTTTTTCAATATAAGACAATCAGAAACATTTTTTAGACGGTCCCCCCATCCAATAAACAAAAGATATTTTTTAGGAATAAAAATGCAACAAAAGCAACATATCACATATTTGACATATGCTTTTGTCAAAAAGCCGCAAACCACCTATTTTAGTAGCTTCTAGTATAACATTTATGGTAGTTGAAATAACATTTTCAAATTCGTAAAGTCACAAATCCGACAAGCATAAGAAAGAATTAGAGATAACATTTTATCCCTCTTTCTCTTAAAAGACAAAAAGAAATCCCTTCCTTGGAAACATGCAAAAATTGCAATTCGTTTCACAAAGAAGGGATTTTTATATTCTTTAAGGTTTAGCTTACTTTACATTGCCAACCTTGATAAGATACTCAGCAATCTGGACAGCATTCAAAGCTGCACCCTTACGAATCTGGTCACCTGTCAACCAAAGGGTGTTGCCATTATCATCAGCCAAATCCTTACGAATACGACCAACATATACATCATCCTTTCCAGCACTCTCCAATGGCATAGGATATACATAGTTCTGAGGATCATCAACTACAGTTACACCTGGAGCATCGTTCAATGCCTTGCGAATCTGCTCAACAGAAACAGGCTGCTCTGTCTCAAACCATACACTCTCTGAGTGTGAACGAAGAGAAGAAACACGAACACAAGTAGCAGAAGTACGAACATCGCTGTGCATGATCTTCTGAGTCTCGTGGAACATCTTCATCTCTTCTTTTGTATAATCATTCTCAGTCATCTTGTCGATTTGAGGAATGACATTATATGCAAGCTGATGAGGGAACTTGCTGATAGTTGAAACCTTTCCCTCTTCTACCATCTCCTTATACTGCTGCTGAAGTTCTGCCATTGCAACTGCTCCTGCTCCAGAAGCACTCTGGTAAGAAGAAATATGAATCTTCTTAATATGGCTCAACTTGTCGATAGGATTCAAAACTACAACCATCATAATAGTTGTACAGTTAGGATTGGCAATGATACCCTTAGGACGGTTCAGTGCATCCTCTGCATTAATCTCAGGTACTACCAATGGAACATCTGGATCCATACGGAACTGAGAACTATTGTCGATCATCACAGCTCCATACTTTGTAATGGTCTCGGCAAACTCTTCTGAGGTACCACCACCTGCTGAAGTGAAAGCGATGTCGATGTCCTTGAAGTCGTCGTTATGCTGGAGCTCCTTGACAGTATACTCCTTACCCTTGAAAGTGTACTTTCGGCCTGCACTGCGCTTAGAACCAAACAACACTAATTCATCCATAGGGAAGTTTCTCTGGTCGAGGATGCGAAGGAACTCCTGTCCTACTGCTCCACTTGCTCCAACAATTGCTACTTTCATAATTTTCTTTATTTTAATTGTTAAAAGATAATTGGCTGCAAAATTACAACTTTTCCTACAAAATGAGCAACAAATCATCGATTTTTTTCGCCAAATTGTTTACGATTTTGTCTTAAATCAAATTTTTCGGCAGCAAATCAAACAACATGGCTACTTTTTTTGTATCTTTGCACCTATTATATAATAGAAAGTACGTAATGTTTGACCTGTCACAATATTTTCCAATCACAGATCCGACGCTGATTTTCTTCGTCGTGATGCTGATAATTCTCTTTGCTCCTATCATTATGGGGCGACTGAGAATTCCCCATATTATCGGTATGGTTCTGGCAGGTGTACTGGTGGGCAAATATGGCCTTAACATATTGCAAAGGGATGCCTCTTTTGAACTCTTTGGAAAAGTAGGTGTTTACTACATTATGTTTCTGGCTGCCTTGGAAATGGATATGCAGGGTGTGAAGAAGTACAAAAACTTGATATTCACCTTCGGCTTGCTGACCTTTCTGGTGCCTTTCGTTCTCTGTTTCTTTATGGGAACAGCACTTTTGGGGTATTCCATGATGGGGGCAGTCTTGTTGGGATGCATTATGTCTTCCAACACGCTGGTGAGCTATCCGATTGTTGCCCGTTATGGACTTCAGCGAAAGCCAAGTGTTACCCTGAGTGTGGGTTCCTCTATGATTTCTCTATTGATGGCACTAATCATATTGGCGGCATTAGTTGCCTCCTACAGAAATGATGAAGGAGCTTTGTTCTGGGTAATATTTGCAGCAAAATTCTTCGGCTATTGTGCCGCAATGTTCTTTATTATTCCTAGGATGACCAGATGGTTCCTCCGAAGATATAGTGATGCTGTAATGCAGTTCATCTTCATTATGGCCATGCTTTTCATGAGTGCAGCCTGCTGTCAGTTGGCAGGAGTGGAAGGTATTTTCGGAGCTTTCCTTGCAGGTTTGATTCTCAACAGATATGTACCAAGAGTTTCTCCACTGATGAATCGCATTGAGTTTATAGGAAATGCACTATTCATTCCATACTTTCTTATTGGTGTAGGAATGCTTATCAATGCAAGACTTCTCTTTGGAGGTGGTCATATTCTATGGGTAGTATTCTGCATTGTGCTCTTTGGAACTTTAGGAAAAGCACTGGCTGCCTATATTGCCTGTTTGGGATTTCACATGCCACTGAGTTCCGGCCACATGATGTTTGGTCTTACATCAGCTCATGCTGCTGGTGGTATTGCTATGGTGATGGTTGGTATGAAACTCGAAGTGGAGCCAGGACAATATCTAGTGGATAATGACATGCTAAATGGTGTGGTTTGCATGATTCTTGTCACTTGCATCATTTCATCTCTGATGACCGACTGGTCTGCGAGAAAAATCATATTAAGAGACAAGACACTGCCAGGAAGCGACCTTGACAAGAAAGCGGATGACGAGAAGATTCTCATCCCTGTGAAATATCCAGAATATGCCGACAACCTCATACAACTGGGTTTATTGGTGAGAAACCAGAAACTCAACAGAGGACTTATCGCGATGAACGTGGTCTATGATGACAAAAACATCCGATATAATATGGAGCAAGGTCAGCATCTGCTGGAACATTGTACCAAGCTGGCCGCATCGGCAGATGTTCAAATGCAAACACAAGTTCGCATTGCCGCCAATATCGCTAACGGCATCAAGCATGCCTTTAACGAGTTCAAGGCATCTGAAATTATTATTGGTATGCATATGCACCATGATGTCTCCAATAAATTCTGGGGAGATTTTCATCAAAGTCTCTTTAACGGACTGAACCGCCAGATTATCATGGCACGCATTCGACGTCCTCTCAACACTCTGCACCGTATACAGGTAGTTGTGCCATCCAGAGCCGAATACGAACCAGGTTTCTACCGTTGGATAGAACATCTGGCAAGAATTGCAGGTAATTTGGAATGTGGCATTCTGTTCAAGGGAAGATCGGAAGCACTGAGTCTCATTAATGAGTATCTACAAAACACCCACCCTAGCGTGAGAGCTGAATATACGGTAATGCAGCATTGGAATGAACTTCCCAAAATTGCAGCAAGCATGACTGATGACCAAATGCTAGTAATCATCTCTGCAAGAAAGGGTACTGTTTCCTACAAGACTGCACAAGAAAGACTTCCTGAGGAAATCGAGACCTACTTTGCAGGAACCAATTTACTGATAATCTTCCCTGACCAATATGGTACACCACTCGACTCTATGACATTTGCAGAGCCATCCCATCAAGAGGAAGAAAGTGCTTATCACTTGCTGAACGATTGGATTCACGGCAAACTGGGTGTAAACAAAAAGAAATAAAGAAATTATGATAGATATTAAAGGAGTAACTAAATCATTTGGTGATTTACAAGTTTTGAAAGGTATCGACCTGCATATTGCAAAGGGCGAAGTTGTTAGTATCGTCGGTCCATCAGGTGCTGGCAAAACAACCCTGCTCCAAATTATTGGAACACTGGATAAGCCAGACAATGGCGAAATAAACATTGATGGAATAGACATTCATGGTCTTTCGACCAAGAAACTGAGTGATTTCCGTAATCAGCATCTCGGTTTCGTTTTTCAGTTTCATCAGTTGCTCCCTGAATTCTCTGCACTGGAGAATATTATGATTCCGGCTTTCATTGCAGGAAAAAGCCGTAGTGAAGCAAAAGAAAGAGCATTGGAACTGCTGGAGTTCATGAAACTATCAGACAGAGCTAACCACAAACCTGCAGAACTTTCTGGTGGTGAAAAACAACGAGTAGCTGTGGCAAGAGCATTGGTCAACAATCCTGCTGTAATTCTTGCAGATGAGCCATCAGGAAGTCTTGACACAAAGAACAAAGCAGAGTTGCATCAACTCTTCTTCGATCTGCGAAACAAATTCGGACAAACATTCGTCATTGTAACTCATGACGAAGGGCTTGCTTCCATCACAGATAGAACCATCCACCTAAAAGATGGCCAAATTGTGAATACAGAAGCAAATAATGAACAAATTTAATGGACGTAAAGACAAAGAAAATGGTAGAAGTTAAAATTGGAGAATACAACAAGCTGAAAGTGAAAGAACTCGCAAAGCGCGAGGGCTTCGGTGAAGTTTTCGGACTCTATTTGGAAGGTGGAAATGATGGTGACATCTTGATGCCTCAGAAGTATGTACCAGAGGGTGTAAAACCTGGTGATGAAGTGGAAAGCTTCGTTTACCTTGACCAGGAAGAAAGACCTGTAGCTACTACAGAAGAGCCACTTGCCACTGTTGGTCATTTTGCTTACCTGGAGTGTAGTTGGGTGAATGAATATGGAGCTTTCCTAAACTGGGGGGTAACCAAAGACCTCTTCTGTCCTTTCCGTGAACAGAAGAAAAAAATGGAGATTGGAAAGAGCTACATCGTTTACATCTATATCGACGAAGAAAGTTATCGAATTGTAGCTTCAGCTAAAGTGGAAAAATTCCTTGGAGAGGAAGAGGATGAAAATGGTAATACTCCTCACGCTCACTACAAACATGGACAGGAAGTAGACTTGCTGGTTTGGCAGAAAACAGACTTAGGCTTCAAAGTTATTATAGACAATTTCTATCCCGGTCTGCTCTACGAGGATCAAATCTTCCAGTATATTCACACAGGTGACCAGCTAAAGGGATACATCAGCCGAGTTAGACCTGATGGAAAAATCGATGTAGCACTTCAACCTACAGGCCAGACCCAAACCCAAAATTTTGCAGGTGAGTTGCTTCAGTATCTAAAAGACCACGACGGCCAATGTGATCTTGGCGACAAGAGTGAGGCTGATGATATTTATGAGAGATTCCATGTAAGTAAGAAAGTATTTAAACGAGCAACAGGCGAACTATATAAGAAACGACTGATCACACTTTCGCCTATGAGCATAAAGTTAATCTAACCCAAAATCATAGACCTAAAAATGAAGAAACTATTATTTATTGTCGTGCTGATAATAGCGACTATCACCAACGCAAATGCCAAAAGCAATGAAGCGCAGGCACACGACATTTTGCTAAAGACGCTTAACATGCTGCAGAATCCGGGCGGAGCTCAACTGAGCTACGACCTGAAAGTATCCTTCTACCACAAATCGGGATGGATTCTTCTGAAAGGAGAGAAATTTAAAAGATCTTCAAGAAGAACCATTGACTGGTATAATGGACAGACATTCTGGAGTATGAGTAAGAAAACGAATGAGGTTACAATCAAGAAGCCTAAGCACAAAATGGATGAAGATGTAGCAGTAACCAGTCAGTTAAATTTCATCAAGTCTGGATGCCGATACTCGATGACAACCGAAGGTGACAACTATAAAATCTTTGTTAATGCTGAGGCGAAAGATACAAAAATCAAAAAGGCTATTGTGCTAATAAACCGATTTACCTATGCACCTGTGCAAATAAAATTGAAAGTAGGATTCATCTGGGCAACTATAAATATGAAGAATTTCAAAACAGGCAACTATGCCAATAGTAACTTCAACTTTGATCCTGCTGAATACAAAGGATGCACCATCATTGACAAGAGATAAAGCGCTGATAAATAAAAAACTCAACAGCACCTCTCATAAAGAGGTAAACGATAAAGGCTAACCATAATGCATGGTTAGCCATTTTTGTTTCCAAGCCGAAATAGACAGCAAAGAAACATATTGCTGCCACCATAGAGGACATTAGTAATCCTTTAGTATTAGTAATACCAACAAAGACTCCATCAAAGAGAAAAGCCGCTATTCCGACAATAGGGACTAAAACCGCCCACCAAAAATATTCTGTAGAGGCCTCAACAACGTTTCTGTCATTTGTTAACAATCCCAAGAAGTCTTTTCCTCCTACCATATATAATAAGACGAAAAAAACAGCAATACATCCTCCTATTATAAACAATCGGCAGACAACCTCCCGAAATGCTTTATGGTTAGATGCTCCATAATATTTTCCACAAAGCGCTTCTCCTGCATAGGCAAAGCCATCAGAAAAATAAGAGAAAAGCGTAAAAAACTCCATTAGAAGCGTATTAACAGCCAATATCATTGTTCCCTGCCGCGAACCTGCAGCAGTAAAGAACAGGAAAACTGAAACAAGAAATAGTGTACGAAAAAAGATATCTCTATTGACTTTAAAGAATGAAGAGGAACCATAGAATGATAACCTTTGGACATTATATTTCATCAAACGACGATAGTATATAAAAAAGAAAGCCATGGAAAGAAGAAAGCCACTCCATTGAGCAACAATAGTACCCAAAGCGACACCCTTTATATCCAATTTCAACACAAAGACAAAAAGCAAGCTAGCCAAAATATTTACTACATTCTGCACAATAGACACAAGCATCGGTATTCGGGTATTCTGCATACCTACAAACCAACCTGTAAGTCCATAAAGACTCAACATTGCAGGTGCCCCCCATATCACAATATAGCAATAATCTCTACAAAGAGGAATCACAAAAGCATCAGGCTTCATCGCCAACATACCCAGTTCCACTATTGGATATTGAAGAAGAATAAACAGTGCACCAAGTACGAAGCCCAAGAAAAGAACTTGTTTTAGAACTGTTACAACCTTGGATAAGTTTCGCTGACCATAAGCTTGAGAAGTCATGCCACCTGTACCCATGCGAAGAAAGCCAAAAAGCCAGTAAATGACATTGAAAAGCATAGAGCCTACAGCAATGGCACTAATATAAGTAGCATTGCCAATATGCCCCACAATCGCAACATCTACTAAACCAAGAAGCGGAACAGTGATGTTAGAAATTATCGAAGGCAACGCCAAACGAAAAATCTGAGTATATTTGGATTCCATTGTATGCATACTTGCTATTATTACTTGCAAAGATAAACAATAATTTGTTCTGTGACAAACGTTTGCATACTTGATAAGGCAAAATATAATTAGTATGTTTGGACGTAAACGAAAAAACTATTACCTTTGCATCGTTTTAAGCGAACTATATAATAATTTTAAATTCTACAGAACATGAAAAGTGAAAGAATTATGCCAGACTATATGAGTCTTGCATCTGACAACGAGAGCAACGGCGAATTCAATTTTAATAGCTGGCTTCTCAACTACATTGATACACACATGTAATTATCCATGTGATTGTTTGTGAACATAAAAAGCCGCATTCCTTAAAAAGGTCTGCGGCTTTTTCATTTAGCTATGACTAATTATTTGGATTGATATTTTTCAGACTGCTGTCTAATCAACTCCTCATCCTCGAAGTAATCAATGCGCATGGCATTACGAACCTCGTCCATGGTTTGAGCTGCAACTTCACGAGCAGCATCACTACCCTTCTTAAGGATATTGAAGATTTCAGGAATATCCTGCTCATATTCATGACGACGTGCACGGATTGGATCAAGCATACGGTTGATGACGTTATTTAATAACTTCTTGCACTTCATATCACCAATTCCACCTGCTGTATAAGCTGCCTTCAACTCATCCAAATTCTTGAACTCTGGCCAGAAATCTGCAAAGTCCTGATCGGTTGAAAAAGCATCAAGGTAAGTAAATACTGCATTACCCTCTACATGGCCAGGATCTGACACATTCAAGTGAGTAGGATCGGTATACATACCCTTCACCTTTGACCATACAGTATCAGCATCATCAGAAAGATAGATACAGTTTCCAAGGCTCTTACTCATCTTCTCCTTACCATCTGTTCCTGGCAAACGACGTGCTGTCGCATTTTCAGGAAGCATAATGTTTGGTTCTACCAAAACAGGAGCATATGTATTGTTGAAACGATTAACCAGCTCACGTGTAAGCTCAAGCATAGGTTCCTGATCCTCACCAGCAGGAACAGTTGTAGCCTTAAAAGCTACAATATCAGCAGCCTGTGATACAGGATAGCAGAAGAAGCCAAGAGGAACAGAATTGCTCTCAAAACCACGCATCTTTATCTCTGTCTTGATAGTAGGATTACGCTGCACACGGCTCACACTTACAATATTCATCAAATAAGTTGTAAGCTCGGCTAGTTCTGGAATGCGGCTCTGAATGTAAAGAGTACACTGAGATGGGTCAAGACCTGCAGAAAGATAATCAAGCGCTACCTCGACAATATTCTGACGAATCTTTTCAGGATTGTCTGCATTATCGGTGAGAGCCTGAACATCAGCCATAAAAACAAACATGCGATCATAGTCGCCTTTATTCTGCAGTTCCACACGACGGCGAAGACTGCCCACATAGTGTCCTAAGTGAAGTTTACCGGTTGGACGGTCACCCGTCAATATAATTTTTCCCATTTCGAAATATCTTATTTTTACTGAATGCAAAGGTACAATAATCAAGTGAAATTCCAAAGTAAAAAAGGTAATAAATAGAAAAATCTAATGGATAAAACAACGACAAAAACAAAAAGCAAGTTGAAATTCCACGTTTCAAAAAAATAATAAGTAACTTTGCAACTTCTATCATCGTTTAATAACAAAATTCATTCCGAATGAAAGAAGTTGAAGATATTTGCAAGATACGAGTAAAGTTCCATGAAATAGATTCTATGCGTGTTGCATGGCATGGTAGCTATGTTAGTTACCTGGAAGACGGACGAGAATCGTTTGGGCTTCATTATCCAGGTATCGGCTATGCTGATATGCAAGCAGCAGGCATCTATGCTCCTATCTATGATATGCATCTGAAATATTATGCTTCATTGCACATCAATGACATCGCTGTTATTCACACACATTATGTCTATCATCAAGGTGCACGACTCGACTTTAAATATGAGATTTTCCGAGAAAGCGACAATGTTCTCTGCGTGAAAGGCACTACTACGCAATTATTCACAGACGAGAACGGCGAACTGATGCTAGACTTGCCTGATTACTATAAGGAATGGCAAGAACGCTATCTTGGAATCATTCATGATGATAAATAATAGTATGAAAATAAAAAGGACTATACTGCTGTAGCAATATAGTCCTTTTATTATTTGTATCCTTTATTAGAATTCAGCATTCTTTGGAGTACGTGGGAAAGGAATCACATCACGAATGTTCTGCATTCCTGTCACAAAGAGGATAAGGCGCTCGAAACCTAAGCCGAAGCCACCATGAGGGCAACTTCCATACTTACGTGTATCGAGATACCAACTATAGCTACTTTCCTCCATACCACGAGAGTGAATCTCGTCAATAAGTTTATCATAGCTCTCTTCACGAACACTACCTCCAATAATCTCACCAATGCGTGGGAACAATACATCTGTACCCTGCATAGTCTTTCCATCTGGATTCTTCTTCATATAGAAGGCCTTGATCTCACTAGGATAATCGGTCATGATAACAGGCTTCTTGAAATACTCCTCTACGAGGAAGCGCTCATGCTCGCTGTTCAAGTCCATGCCCCATCCTGTGATTGGATTCTCAAACTTATGACCTTCATCGGCTGCCTTCTGAAGGATGTTAATACCCTCGGTATATGGCAGGCGAACGAAGTCCTCTTTCACTACAGACTCCAAGGTCTGAAGTAAAGTCTTATCAATCATCTGATTGAGGAATTCAAGATCGTCGTGACAATTCTCAAGTGCCCACTTTACACAGTACTTAATAAAGTCTTCCTCCAAGTCCATCAACTCATCCTTGTCAATGAAAGCAACTTCAGGTTCAATCATCCAGAACTCTGCCAAGTGGCGAGGAGTATTACTATTCTCTGCACGGAAAGTAGGACCAAAAGTATAGATGGCGCCAAGTGCTGTTGCACCCAACTCACCCTCCAACTGACCAGAAACTGTCAAATTGGTCTTCTTGCCAAAGAAATCCTTGTCGTATTCTACTTTTCCACCCTTAGCAACACGATCGAGGTCGAGAGTTGTTACCTGGAACATCTCACCTGCACCCTCAGCATCACTTGCTGTGATAAGTGGAGTATGGAAATAGTAGAAACCATGCTCGTGGAAATACTGATGAACAGCAATTGCCATGTTGTGACGAATGCGGAAGACAGCGCCAAAAGTATTTGTACGCAGACGCATATGAGCGAACTGGCGCATATACTCAAAACTCTGTCCTTTCTTCTGCATAGGATAATCGCTAGGACAAAGACCATAGATCTCAACCTTATTTGCCTGAATTTCTACAGTCTGACCTTTACCCTGGCTCTCTACCAAAATACCCTCAGCAGCAATACAAGCACCTGTTGTGATGCTCTTCAAAGCTTCCTCGTCCATTGTTGAAGGATCAACAACAACCTGGATATTCTTAATGGTAGAGCCATCGTTGAGCGCAATAAAGTCAACAGCCTTACTGCTACGATGGCTTCGAACCCATCCTTTTACTACTATTTCTTTTCCAAAGTCGGTGCTCTTAAGAGCATCAACAACTTTAGTTCTTTTCATCTATCTATATGTGTTTGGTTTGTCCGTTAGAAATTATTCGAAAGCACCCATACGGAGCATTTCAACTTCCTTCTCTGTCAGGAATCGCCAGTCACCACGACGAAGATTCTTCTTTGTGAGACCAGCAAACTGAACACGGTCAAGTTTAGTTACACGATAACCAAGGCTCTCGAAGATACGACGAACAATACGGTTCTTACCGCTGTGAATCTCGATACCAACCTGGCTCTTATCGCGCTCGTCAGCATAATCAGCTGCATCTGCCTTTACCTCGCCATCCTCAAGAGTGATACCATCACGAATCTGCTGGAGATCATGAGAAGTTACATTCTTGTCAAGGTGAACATGGTAAACCTTCTTCTTCAAGAACTTAGGGTGTGTAAGCTTACTTGCAAGATCACCATCATTAGTGAGAAGAAGAACACCAGTTGTATTACGGTCGAGACGACCTACTGGATAGATACGCTCAGGGCAAGCACCCTTTACGAGATCCATAACTGTCTTGCGCTGCTGAGGATCATCACTTGTAGTAACATAATCCTTTGGCTTGTTCAAGAGAACATATACCTTCTTTTCGAGAGATACGTTCTGATCATGGAACTTCACTTCATCAGAACGAAGAACCTTTGTACCGAGTTCGGTAACAACCTCACCATTAACGGTAACAACACCTGCTGTGATGTACTCATCAGCCTCACGACGAGAGCAAACACCAGCATTAGCAAGGAACTTGTTCAAACGAATTGGCTCATTTGGATCGATATTTTCTTCCTTATACTCAATACGCTTCTTTAAGCTATATTTTGCATTTGGATCGTAATCATTTGTACGAGGACGGAAACCACCGCCACGATTGTTGCCATAGCCACCACGGTTGTTGCCGTAGCCACCACGGTTGTTGTTGCCATAGCCACCACCACGGTTGTTGCCGTAGCCACCGCCGCGATTGTTGCCGTAGCCACCGCCGCGATTGTTGCCATAGCCGCCACCACGGTTGTTGCCATAGCCACCACCACGGTTGTTGCCGTAGCCACCGCCACGATTATTGTTGTAGCCGCCCTGCTGACCGTAGCCGCCACCATTCTGCTGACCATAGCCACCACGACTCTGATAGCCGCCTTCTTCATCGTTATTATTATAACGAGGACGATAGCCGCCACCACGATTGTTATTATTGTAGCCACCACCGCGATTATTGTTATAACCACCGCGGCTCTGATAGCCACCGCCACGATTATTATTGCCATAACCACCGCCACGGCTCTGATAGCCGCCACGTGGCTGATAGTCGCGCTGTGGACGCTGTTCGTCACTTCCTGCACTCTGAAGACCGGCTCCAAAGCCCTCTGGGCGGAATCCGCTTTCAGAGTTATTACTGCTGTAAGCTCTCTGAGAATGAATACGAGGACGCTGTGGGCGACCACCCGCATTATAGCTTCTTCTCTGATAGTTGCCTGCTCCATAGCCGTCACGGCCGCTTTCCTTACCCTCTGCAGACAGATCTTGAGGTTTGTTTTCTAATTCGTTGTCCATTTCTTTTCCTTTTTATAGCCTCACGGCCAGGTTAGTAAATGTGTTAATAACAAAAATGATTTTTTTATAATTATAAATGTATTTATTCGCAAAGAATTAAATGCCGGTATAATTATGAGGTGTGATAGCCATCAGTTCGGCTTTCACCTCATCACTGACATTCAGTCCTTGAATAAAGTCATGTATAGTCTCTTCTGTCATAGCTGTGTTTGTGCGAGTCAATGCCTTCAGAGCTTCGTATGGGTGAGGATAAGCCTCACGACGAAGTATTGTCTGAATAGCCTCAGCAACAACAGCCCATGTATTATCGAGATCTTCACGAATCTTATCCTCATTGAGAATAAGCTTACGTAATCCCTTTAAAGTGCTCTGGATAGCAATAACGCTATGACCGAGAGGAACACCGATATTACGCAGTACAGTTGAATCAGTCAAATCTCTTTGTAAACGACTAACTGGCAACTTTGATGCCAGGAACTGCAGGAACGCATTAGCCATACCAAGGTTTCCCTCACTATTTTCATAGTCAATTGGATTCACCTTATGAGGCATTGCACTTGAACCAACTTCACCAGCCTTAATCTTCTGCTTGAAATATTCCATAGAAATATACATCCAGAAGTCACGATCTAAATCAATAATGATGGTATTTATGCGACGAATAGCATCAAAGATCGCACCAAGATAATCATAGTTACTAATCTGTGTAGTATACTGTTCACGCTCCAATCCAAGTTTCTCGCTAACAAATTTATTACCGAACTCTTTCCAATCCTTTGAAGGATAAGCAACATGATGAGCATTGAAATTACCGGTAGCACCACCAAACTTGGCTGTAACCTTACAAGCTTTCAATGAGTTGAGTTGCTCTGTGAGTCGGTATACATATACCATAATCTCCTTGCCCAAACGAGTTGGAGAAGCTGGCTGTCCATGGGTCTTTGCAAGCATAGATACATTTTTCCACTCATCAGCATACTCCTGCAACTGTACAATCAACTCCTCTACCTGAGGATAGAAAACATCTTCAAGAGCTTCCTTGATGGAAAGAGGAACACTTGTATTGTTAATATCCTGGGAAGTAAGACCAAAGTGAATGAACTCCTTGAAGGCATCCAAACCACCAATCTTGTCGAATTCTTCCTTGATAAAATACTCTACGGCCTTTACGTCGTGATTGGTAGTCTTTTCGATTTCCTTCACACGGGCAGCATCCTCTTCATTAAAATCGCGATAGATTTCACGCAAACGATCAAAAAGTGTATGATCGAAAGCTGAAAGCTGAGGCAACGGAAGTTCACAGAGAGTTATAAAGTACTCGATTTCCACACGCACACGATAGCGAATAAGCGCATATTCTGAAAAATAGTTCGCAAGTGGTTCTGTTTTGCTTCTATAACGGCCATCAATCGGTGAAATGGCTGTCAACTGATCTAACTTCATATTACTAATACGTATCTAAATTAATTAATTTGCTTGCAAAGATAAACAATTTATTCTACAACAGCTACAAGCAATTTATAAAATATCATAAATTCAAGAGTATATAGCAAAAAAAATGCTTACCGATGTAATCGATAAGCATTTTGTGGGCGTTGACGGATTCGAACCGCCGACCCTCTGCTTGTAAGGCAGATGCTCTAAACCAACTGAGCTAAACGCCCTTATTT
>CAJOPE010000063.1 GCA_905236815.1 uncultured Prevotella sp.
AGGGTCCCTTTGGGTTATAATATTTATGCAAAAGAGCAGAAAGAAGCTACTTTGTCAGCAGCCTCGGGGAGATCAAAGAGAGGGTATACCACGAGCAATGTTTATTTGGTAATATTTTTTTTATTATCCATTTTGCTTAGTTTTGTGGCATACCCTCTCTCTTATCTCCCTCACAAGTTGGGGAGAAGATATTTCTATTACTAGATTCTAGTAAACATTTAGGCACCTTGTTATCGAGAATAGCATCCTTATTCTCAGCATTTCTCCCCATTTATGAGGGGAGAAGGAAAAACTAATATCCCTTATTTTGTTTCAAATTTCCATTCAAATCAATCGATTGCTGAGGAATTGGGAATACCATAGTGTGATGATCTTTCTCTTCCTCGAGTTGAGGCCGCTGGTCATAGGCTGTTGTAAACCGATGGAAACGGATGAGATCATTTCTTCGCCATCCCTCCCACATTAGTTCTAACAGTCTCTCTTCTAGAATGTTATCTAGTGTGGCATCCCTTGATGGCATGCCAGCACGATTTCTTACGGCATTGAGGGCTGCCGAACCATCCTCGCCATTTCTCACTTGTGCCTCGGCTTTCATCAGCAAGACATCGGCATAGCGGAAAAGCACGATGTCGTTATCCTGCAGATGGCCATCGGCATAAGCCTTGGTATCCACCTCGTATTTGTGCACTCTCGCTCCAGCTGTTTTCTCGTAGCTGGTGCCCGAAACATCAGGGAGTATGGCCAATGGCTCATAAACTAATGGCTTTCCATTGTCAAGTTTCACAACATTTCCATTCACTTTTATAGTGTCGGAGAAGAAGGTCCACGCATAGCGAGTATCCACATTCTTGGTGCCATATCCGAAGGATTTTACGGTGGATAGGGTAGCCGATGTGCCATTCTCGGAGTCGAGACCGAGGGCACTTCCATGCGAATAATGGCGACTTCGGAAGAGGTATCCGTATTGGTTGGCGTAAAGTACCTTGTCCATTGGAATTACGAAAATATTTTCCTTTGAGGTTTCATTGTTGATCGAGAAATTAAAGGCTGCATTTTCTTCCAACTGATAACCTTCTGCTGCAAGTTCATCGCAATAGGCGACAACGGTTTGCCAGGCATTCAATTTCTTTCCGTTCACTTCGAAAAAGATTTCCTTACCAGATGGATAGCTCTCGTCGGTCCAGTTATCATCGCTGTAGATTTCGGCGTTGAGGGCCAATTTTGCTAATAGGAATTGTGCTACAGGGCGGGTGATTCTTCCATAGTAGCTGCCTTGCCAGTTGCTTCTTTCCATCGATAGATAAGGCAAGGCCTGCTGCAGTTCGTCGATAATGAAATGATATACTTCGCTCCGTTCGCTCTGTGTTACTTCGCTCACTTTGCTGTTGGTCTTGGTTACCAAAGGCACTCTGCCATACATATCCATTAGCTCCCAATAGAAAAGGGCGCGAATGGCTCTAACTTCGGATAGGAGTGCAGCATGTTCGGAGGTGGAAAGCAGCGATTTATGCTCATCGATTTTCTCGATCGATTGGTTGCAGAGCATCACCACCTTGTAGAGATAGTTCCAGGTGTCGAAAAGTGGGGTTTCTGTGGCGGTCCATTTGTGGAAATAGAGGCGTTGCCAGAATCCGCCGTCATACCAGTCGCCACCTCTTACCGGCAGAATTTGCTCGTCGGTGGTCATCGAGTTGAAATCATACACCCCTCGGGTGGTGCCTTGCAGACCTTGACTGTTGCTGCTTCCGCCGATATAGTTATAGAGGTTGGCCACCAGATTGTGTTCCACGTCGGCAGCCGAAGTGTAGGCATCCTCGTCTCTTACTTGTCCCTTCGGGTCTTCCGAGAGACATCCTGTAAGGGTGATTGCTGCAAATATAATAAGGAAATATTTTTTCATATCAGAGTTGGATTGAGAAACCGAAACTAAACGAACGATATACTGGATAGCTGCGCTTGTCGTCGATGCCGAGGGTGTTGCCCACAACATAGCTGTTTACCATAGGTGTCATACCGCTATAACCGGTGATGGTGAAGAGATTGTTGATAGAAAGCGATAAACGCATCTTACTGATAATCTTGGAGAATTTCTTTACAGGAACATTCCATCCGAGTGTGATGTAGTCGAGGTTGATATAATCGCCCCGTTCCAGCCAATAGTCGGTGGCTACCTGGTCGTAGATATTCTCCTTAGGAGCTTTCGGCATCACATTGTAGTCAGGGAAGGATGCCATATTCATATAGGTGAGCGAGGTTCCGTTGTAGATTTTATGTCCGAAGGCGCCATTCATCTGCAGGGCGATGTCGAAATCCTTATAGCGGAAGCTGATGTTGGAGCCAAGGGTTGACTTTGGAGTGGCCTGTCCGGCAATATAGCGGTCTTTTCCATCGGCGATATTCACTTCGCCATTATGGTCGAGATCCTCGATGATATAAGTCTTTCTGCCATTCTCGTCGGTGGCCAGACCGGTGCAGTGAGGCAGATAGAATACACCCAGTGGTTGTCCGATAATCTGATAAACAATATTGTTGTCGCCTCCGTGGAATCCGGCACCGTTCAGACTGCCGATTGGAGTAATGTTTGGAGCCGATAGGTGGGTGCCGTTGTAATCGCCGCTGAGCGAGATGAGCTTGTTCTTCTGTAGGGCAAGATTGATGTTGATATTCAGTTCGATATCCTTCTTTGTGATAGGCTGTATGGATAATCCGAATTCCCATCCGCTGTTGCTCATGCTACCCATATTGGCAAGCAGTTTGTCGAAAGTGAAAGGCGGAACGGGTACATCATACATATAAAGCATATCCCTCGTTCTTGTGTAATAATATTCCACACTGAAAATCCAAGGAATTGATACAGTAGCAGTTTTAGCGTTTCCCAGTTCCATACCGATGTTGAAACTGCTTTTTGTTTCCCATTTCAAGTCGGGGTTGGCATTTTGAGTAATGCCCATCGTGGTGGTTGGTGTTCCGTTCCAGCTCACCAGTCCTGTCGGGTTCAGCAGCAGTAGGGAGTTGTAGCTTCCGATGCCTCCCGTGTTTCCAGATAAACCATAACTGGTTCGTATCTCCCATGTGTTTAAGGCTATACCGTCAGTTATATTTATCAAGTTGTAGCTTGCAGAAATAGATGGAAAGAACCCCCACTTATTTCCGCTTCCAAACATCGATGAACCATCCAGTCGGGCATTTGCCGCCATCTTGAAATCTCCTTTCATAAGTTCGATTTTTCCGAGGAATGAGGCCAGACTTGGGTCAATGAAACTGCTTCCTGTACCTCCGTAGGGGAGGGTGCTTCCGGCCGACATGTTATCGTAGCCGAGATCGTTCCTCGAAAATCCCTTTACGGTGGTGAAGAAGCCCCTTTGCTTTCTCTTCTGATATTCAGTGCCCAGGGTGAAATCCAATCTACCATGGTATATAAGGTTGCTGAAATATAGAGCTTCGAGGTGTCCCATCCACTCTTCGACTTTCGTCTCAGCCCGATAAGCCTGACCCTGAGCCCACACCCATGTAGGCAGATATTTTGCATTCTCGTTGGAATTGAAACTATAGCTTCCTAATCCGTTGATTTGAAAGATTCCGAGATGTGCGGTCGCCTCAAGATGCGTGTTGAAAATCAGCAGTTTGTCGCGATCCTGCTCCTGAATGAGTGCCATCGGAGGGTTGATCTGCGAGGCAACCGAATTCTTGCTCCATCCGCCGTTGCTCATTCCGAGTGGGAAGGTCGGGTTCTGGGCGGCAGCCGAGTAGAAGAGTTTCTGCTCGTCGAAAATATTGTCGGCATTGGTACTACTTCCGAAGATTCCGAAGTCGATTTCAAGATCTCTGTTGATAGCGAATTGCTTCAAGTCGAACTTGGCTGCGAAATTATTGTTGCCATGCTCCTTAATCACGCTGTTGTGGTCCATCATCGCCACCGAGGCGCGGTAGCTTGAGTTGTCGCCCTGGTTACTGAATGCGATGTGATGGTGCTGTATAAAGCCATTCCTTGTGATACCCTCGGGGAAGTTGGTGTTTTGTCCCCCGTCGTTGAAATCGATACCCAGAGCCTGTGCGGTATTGCGATAGCCATTTCCCGAAAGCATCTCCATATTTTTATAGATGCTCTCAAAGCCGATGTTGCCATCATAGGAGATGTGGAAATCCCTGGCGCCATATTTCTTCGTAGTGACCACGATAACGCCCGATGCTCCTCGCGAGCCATAGAGCGCTGTTTCGGCAGCATTCTTCAGAACCGAGAATTTCTCGATGTCGGCAGGGTAGATGCTGTTGAGCGTGGAGATGTCGCTATACATGCCATCGATGATGACCAGCGGGTTGTTGTCGCCTGTAAGCGAGGTGGTACCTCTCACTCGCACCGAGCTAAGCATGGCCATTCGGTCGGCACCATTACTGATGTTCACGCCTGCCACCTGTCCGTTGAGGGCATCGAGGGAGTTGGTAACCAATCCTTTATTGATCTCTTTCTGCGATACCTGGTCGGTTACATGCTTGTCGGATGTTCCGCTCACCACAATATCTTCCTCCTGGTCGGAAGAACTTCCTGTAATGTCCTGACCTACGGCTTCGACAACAGGAAAGGTTAGCAGAAGTAATAGTGCTGTCTTTTTCATGCTTAATGCTTAATTTGATTAGTTAGTAATCGTGTAAATCCCCTTGTGTTTTACATCTGCAAAGATACAAAAAATAAATGATATGGATATGAAAAATAAACTAAATTTAACCTTTATTTAATCAGAAATAGCTATTTATAACATTTCGTTTTTACTGTTGTTTTAGATGATTTATGTTAGCGATCGTAAATGCACTACTTAGGGGTCGTAAGTGGTGCATTTAGCATGTCTAAGTGGTGCATTTTTGATAATTTGAGTTTTTTAGAGTGTAGTTTTCTTGTCGTGTGATTTAGAATTTCTTTATTCGTATTATGTTTGAAAGTACTGAAGTACTGATTAAGGTTTTTCAATTATTTTATGTTTGCCTTTTTTGGAGGGGTTATATTATATATATTATATATTTATATATAATATATATAATATAAATATTAATTAAAATATGTTTTAATCAATTAAAAATCATCTAAATTGTACATTTTGCACTTTTCTAAATGCTTAATCAGTACTTCAGTACTTCAGTACTTCGGATGACTTTTTAGTTCTGCTAAAATAACAAGATAAGAATCGCTTGTGTGGTATTTGGTCCTAAACTACTTTTTGCTAATTATTGCCATTGAAACTTCTGTTTTTATATGCTAAAAAAGAATTGTAAATCTATCCGAATAATGTGAGTCATTTTGAAAGTAATATGTTAAATATATGTTAATAGATTATTGCACCTCATATATTTTTACTACTTTTGCATTCGTAGAAAATGCGAATGCGAAAATGCAACCACTATCCCCTTGTTTAATAAAAAAAAAGAATATATGAAAAAGTATTTTATCATCACATTGCTGGCTATTCTGGCACTTACCGTCCAGGCACAAGAAACTATCAAGATCGTTCCGAAATTCAAAGTGGGACAGAAGATGACTTATCATGCCCTTAAAATTTCCTCAATGGGCGTTCCTGTCTCTAATACAGAAGGAGAAGACATAACCGATCAATTTCTTACAGCTGATAGTACAACGTATGATTTGGAGGTCTCTGTATTATCCAAATCAGATGAGGGATGGAAGATCTCGACTTTATTAAAAAACTTCCAGGTTAAAGAAGAAACCTCCAAGACAGCCGATGCTTTTACGAAAGGTGTGGCTTCTGCTTTCGGTATGGATAAAATGGTGGGTGCTACTGAGGATTATATGAAAGGATTAGGTGAAATTCCTATGGAATTCACACTTGATAATGAAGGTAAACTGCTTCGCTATGATAACGAAAAACAGCTGAAAATGTTTTTTGCCGAGAAATATCTGCCTGTTATGAAGGATATGATGAAGAAAATGTCGAAACTCATGTCGAAGAAGGAGCGTAAGCAAATTAAGAATCTTACCGTTGATTCTTTGCTGAATTTAGATGTGGTAGGTAAAATGTTGGATGTATCCAATATATATTGTTCTTTTCTGATTCAGAAAAATGACAGTTCTTTTACTTTGGGAAAATCTGAATATAAAACAGATGATAATTTTGTAAATTTGGAAGTTAGCAAGCAATTGTCTGGCTGGAAGATTGAGCAGAAGGAAAAGATGGTTCCTATTGATAACGGAGTAGGTGAAAAGCCGTTTCTAGATGTAGATATGGACCAGAATACAATATTTGAATATGATTCTGATTTTTTACCTACTAAATTCTTCCATGTGGAAGATGGAAAAGTTGGAAATATGATTATGAAATCATCTCTGAGCTTGGATTTGGTCAAATAAAAGCGGTAAATGAAAAAGTATATTATCATATCACATTGCTGGCTATTCTGGCACTTACCGTCCAGGCACAAGAAACTATCAAGATCGTTCCAAAATTCAAAGTGGGGCAGAAAATGCTTTATCATGTTCGGCTCGAGAATGAAGACAGGGCATCATTATCAGATTCGTCTTATACTAATAAAGGAGCTAGCTTTGATTTCGATATCGAAGTGGTTGTGAAATCAAAGATAGCTGAGGGATGGAAAATCTCATCCGTGCTAAAGAATATAAAGATGGATGTAGGCGGCAAAAGTGCGTTCGAGGATGGAATGGTGAGAGCCTTTGGCATGGAAAAGGCTGTAGCTGATAGTAAAACAATGCTTAAGAGTTTTGAAAATCATGTGTTTCATTTAACTCTCAATAAGGAAGGAAAATTTCTTCGGTATGATAATAAAAAGGAATTAGACGGATTTATTTATTCTTGTCAGAAACGTATCTATATAAGTGCTATTTCTGGTTTTTATAAGACTTTAGATGAAAAAGTTCCGGCTAATTTAGGAAAGGAATTTGATCAGAGGTATGCCAAAAATCCCAAGAAGGGAGAAATGTTGAAGAGTTGTGATATGTATAGGACTTATGTTGGCATCCATAATGGTGATATATATCAATTAGGCGAATCTTTCCCCAAAAGCATCAATCGCTCTGTTACGAAAGATGATTCTGGTATCTTTATCACAGAAAATTTCGAATATTTGGATGCAGATGTAAAAGAAGAAGCGGGTCGAGGTAAATATGGAGCAAAGTATAATAGAGAATATCGCTTTGATAAGAATTGTATCTTGCAATCGAGTGTAAATGAAGAGATAGAGACCTCAAGTTTAGGCGTATCGATTAGTCGAGAGGTTGTTTCTTTGGTGAAATGATGTATAGCTTTGCTGCTTAATCTTGTGGTATGCCCTCTTTCAATCTCTCCAACGAGTGGGGGAGAAGTAGTATGAAATCCTATGAACTATATATACTAGTATGAAAAACAAAATTGTCTTCCCCGTCCTTGTATTGTTGGCAATAGCCTACTTCTTCGGCTATCATAATGGTGAAAATGATGCGAATACCTCTTTATCGTATTCCAAGGCTCCTGCGATTTCTCAAATAGATAGTTTAAATCGGGTAAAGAAGAAGGAATATCAACTGGATATTGCTCAGCAAAATATTCTGTTATGCGATTTTCCTGATGGGTATACTAAACTATGCAAGCATAAAAACGTAAGTGGTGATTATCTTCCTGTGATAAAGGATGAGCGTTCGGCTGTGTTGGTTGCTTTGGCTGTCTGGTATCCTATCTATGGAAAAGCGAAAATAGATGGGGAACGGCCCTATAAAGTGGCATACAACGACGATTTCTGGTATGTGACAGGTAGTCTTTCCCCAGGAAAGTTGGGTGGGACGGCAGAAATTATCATTCGAAAGTCGGATGGTTGTATCTTCTATATCGCTCATAGTAAGTAATAAACGAGAATGGATGTTTTGAAAACTGCAAGAATATCCAATATCGTGGTAGTTCTAATCGTAGTGCTAGTAATATTGTATCAATACTATCACTTTTTCGACATTTTGTAAAAAATCCACCGCAAATAATAGAATTTACCACATCATCTATACAATTTGCTCGTATCTTTGCAGTGTTAAAAGTTAAAACATTCGCATTACATTTTATTACTTATCAAATTACTAAGACGCAAAAAGCATATTATACGCAACAAATGAATTAAAATAGCTTTCCGAGTGATCGGGGAGCTATTTTTGTTTTTATACATATTAACTGCTGAATACATATTAACTGCCTGAATACATACTAACTATTCTAATACATATTAACGGTTCTAAGACATAGTAACATAATAACATTTTTTTTCTAACATATTGTTCTGGAATATATGTTCAAAACTTTGTTACTCTGTTACTCTGTCTTTGAATGGTTATTATGTCTTTGAATAGTTACTCTGTCTATAATGGTTATTATGTCTTTAGTGTTTACTATGTAAAATCATCAAATACGGCCATTTTAGCCCGTCTGATTTGTGCAAAATGGACATTTGGCAATATTTCCACCTCGAAAAGCTAGAATTTGCCACATACTATTTTAATTCTTGCCGTATCTTTGCTGTGTTAAAAGTTAAAACATTCGCATTACATTTATTACTTATTACTTGCTAACAATATTACACTAAAGTAAAAAAGGCTTCTCAGTGATGAGGAGCCTTTTTTCTTGCTATTGTAATTTGTAGAAACCTTCTCGTAGTAGATGCAGGAAACAACGCTTGGTTAGCTCTACATCGGCTGAGGAATCGTGAAGGTTGATGTCGTCGGTATTAACTTTGAGGAATTCTGCCAGTTCAATAAGCTTAGGCCATTTGTAACCCTCCTTTCCTGGGTGAGGTGGCAATTTACAGAGATCGGTAGTAGTTATCATCGTGTCGATCATCGGCTTCCATTCAATGTTTGGAATTAGCCCCTCACGCTCAGTAGTTACAGAGATGAATCGCTTGTCGAAATTTCCGTTGTGGGCAACAATGTAGTCGCATTTGTCCATATCCTCGTAGAACTCCTTTAAGGCGTCTATGCGCTTCGATAGCTCCTTGGTGGCAAGATATTCTTCTGTCAATCCGTTTACCTCAATCGCTCTTTCTGTAACCCTCGATTTATCCTCTGGCCATGGAAAGAATCTGTCGATTGCTTTAATAGTTTTTTGTGCTGTAGTATCATAAACCTGATATGATAACTGAAGGATGTCATTTTCTTCGGCATTCACACCACCTGTCTCGGTGTCAAAAATCAAAATATACATATAACTCTTAATCCTTAAGTTTCCTTTATTCTGTTCGAATAGGGACCAAAAAAAGCGCTAACTACAATGTAGTTAGCGCTCGTAGCGGAGAGAGAGGGATTCGAACCCCCGGTACCTCTCGGTACGACGGTTTTCAAGACCGTTGTAATCGACCACTCTACCATCTCTC
>CAJOPE010000064.1 GCA_905236815.1 uncultured Prevotella sp.
AAAATACTGAGATACGCAAATTTTCTAGAGCATAAATACTCTCAAAAATGAAATAATATTCAACGTGTAGACTTTTTCAGCAGCCTCCTCCCCTTCAGGGAGAGGGCCGCAGACGCCATGATGGGGCATGGGGCATGAGTCACGGGTCATGGATGATGGAGTGATGATTGATTGCGCTGTATCTTCTCTCCCGTGGAACGGGAGAGATAAGAGAGAGGGTATACCACGAGATGGGTCAAGGGTCATGAGTCATAATCGATGCCACGAGCCAGCAGCTAAGACATCCTCCCCTTCGGGGAGGCTTGGTGGAGTATTGCAAAACATTCCGCACGAAGGGGTCGTTAGAGCTTGCGAGAAATATGGAATCTTCTCGCATCTCATCAAGCAAGGGGCGAAGCCCCGCAGTGGATGAGATAATGCGAATGAAAATGCATGTCTGAGCGAAGCGAGTTCTTTTTCAGATTCCATATTTCTCACAAGCGGCCCCTGAGCCCAGGACGTTTTGCGTTTTCTTCTTTGGTTACGTTTCTTCTTTGACACCAAAGAAGAAATGAACATACGCAGCAGACAAAGCATTACTTACAATTCTTCTTTGCTAAAGAAGAATGAACAAACTGCAATGTTACACCCCTCTCTCGAGGGAGAGAGGTACGACTTTCTGTCTTTGTCATCCATCTGCAGGTGCAAGCACCAGCAGCTACACGAAAGGTTGACGTCTTCGACGTCATGATGGGTAATGGGTCATGATTGATGACACAAACCAGCTGCTATGAGACCCTCTCCCTGAAGGGGAGATTGGGGCCACATCCTCCCCTTCGGGGAGGCTTGGTGGGGTATTAAAGTTTCTCACCACAATGTGAGCAATAGCGATCTCCTTTGCGAATCTTCTCACCACATCGTGGACAACGACCGTTTTCGGCCTTCTTATTCGTTACATCAATGAAATTAGCAGAGACGATACCTGTTGGGATGGCAATAATCGTGTAACCTAACAACATCACAAAGGCTGACAACAAACGACCTACAGCAGTTACTGGCGTAATATCACCATAACCTACTGTTGTCATGGTTACTATCGCCCAATATACCGATGAACCTATGTTTGTGAATTTCGTATTCGGTTGTCCACTTTCCACAATATACATCAGTGTTCCCAAACAGGTAACAAGGATGAGTACAAACATAAAATACACTGCAATCTTGTGCAGACTCTTGCGAAGCGCCTGCATCATCAAGAAGCCTTCATTGATGAAACTGAACAGACGAAATATGCGGAAGATGCGAATGAAACGGAACGAACGCAGCAACAGCATATACCTAGCCGTTGGAAAGACAACAAACAGATAAGGAGGCAATATCGCCAATAGATCGATAACACCGAAGAAACTCAGAATATATTTCTTCCTATCAGGCGAACAATATACACGAGCTATATACTCCAATGTGAAAAGGGCCGTCAGGATGAAATTGCCCACTTCGAGAATCCTTCGAAGAATTAAAGGCAGCGTGCGAACACTCTCCAAAAAAGCAAACACAATACTCACAAAAATAGCAATAATGAGCACCACATCAAACTTCTTTCCCAGCGGAGTATCCGACTCAAATATTATCGTGTATAATTTTTCCTTATCTTTTAAATCCTTTAATTTCATTGTCGTTTGCTTTTCATCCGGCTGCTATAATTTCATGATGGCATGGCCCCTCACAGCCTTTGAGTGACCTGTCTGATTTCGAAGGGATGACACATGAATGAACTTGCCCTCAAATCTTTCTACCCTACCCTCCAAGAGACGGCAGAATGAGTCTGTAAAAATCACACGGTCTCCTATCTCCAACATATTTCCTTTAAAATCTCTCATAGCTTATAAATTATATATTTTCACAACTTCCTTGCCTTCCAAAGAAGCTAAAATTCTCTTTCGAAAAGAATAATTCCAAGCGGAATAATGATAAAGTCTCGTTTCACTTTACTCCACAAAGATATTAAAAAAAATCCATAATTGCAAGCATTTTCCTAAAAAAGCAGTACCTTTGTATCATTATGTCAAAACAACAATCACAATCTAATGTTAGAGAGCGAGTGGACTTACGAGAACCACACCGCTGGCAAGTCATCTTCTGGAATGATGACTTCACCACCATGGACTTTGTTGTCATGATACTCACGGAAGTATTCCATAAATCAGAAAAGGAATCTGAAGCAATTATGCTCGAGGTTCATAAGAAAGGAAGTGCCATCGTCGGGGCATACAGTTACGACATTGCTATTTCCCGTACAGAAAGGGCTACAGAGATGGCTCGCAAAGAGGGTTTTCCACTCAAGATTACTTACAGAAAGGAATAACAAATGCCAGAAATAGAATTACCAAATTCAAAAAAAGCAGAGGAGTTAATAGGCAAGGCTATTTTCATTTGCTCTCATTTTGATCATGAGTTTCTTACACCAGAGCATGTGCTCTATGCACTCTGTCAATATGATTATTTCTGCGATGCTTTAAGGTCGGTTTATGCCGACCCAGAGGATTTAAAGAAGCAGCTCGACGATTGGATGACAAAGCAGGAAAAGATTCCGAATTTGTCAGGCCCTATTCTTCGTTCTTCACAATTCACACTGTTAATGAAAGGGGCAAGCATGGTAGCCTTCCTTTCTTCTTGCACAAAGGTTGAAGTTCCACACATCATACAGGCTTTCCCTACTGTCGGAGAGGAATCATGGGCTCTCTATCTGCTCCAGAAAGCTCTTAACGGCAAGCATGCAGAAGGTGAATTCCTACGCAATATTCTCGACTTTGTCCCTGAGGAGGACGACGATGAGGATGAGGAAGAAAATTATAATGAAGATAACGATTTCGGAGATGACTATGATTATAACTTCGATGAGATGGCGGATGAGGAAGAAAAACAGGAGCCTCGCTGGCATAAACTCGTTACTTGTGTCTCAGATATTGTTGACAGTCATAATCCACTCATCGGAAGAGAGACCGAATTGGAACGAACCATTCAGGTACTCTGCCGTAAGGATAAAAACAATCCTCTGCATGTAGGTGAGCCTGGTGTTGGAAAGACTGCTCTTGTCTATGGCTTGGCTGCCCGAATCAACAAGGGCGACGTTCCTGAGCGTTTGAAGAATTGCCGCATTTATTCTATGGATATTGGCTCTATCATCGCCGGAACTCAATACCGAGGCGACTTAGAGAAACGTATCAAAGAGGTGATGACGGGTGCTGGCGAGGAAGGCAACGTGATCATCTATATCGACGAGATTCACAATCTTATTGGCGCAGGACAAACAGAAGGCCAGTCGCTCGATGCTTCCAATATGCTGAAACCTTATCTTGAGGCAGGCGATATCCGATTCATTGGTTCTACCACCTACGAGGAATACAACCGCTACTTCGCCAAGTCGAAGAGCATTGTGCGTCGTTTCCAACAGATTGATATTCAAGAACCTAGCATAGAGGATTCTATTGCCATTCTAAAGGGATTGCAAAAGAAATACGAATCATTCCATCATATCACTTATCGACCAGATTCTATTGAATATGCGGTAAAGGCAAGTGCCAAATACATTGCCGACCGATTCCTTCCTGATAAGGCTATCGACTTGATTGATGAGGCGGGTGCTTATCGCGAGCTTCACCCTACTGACTCAAAACAGCAGAGTGTTAACAAGGAACTTATTCAGCAGGTGCTGGTAAAGATCTGCAAAATTGATGCTGCAGCTTTGCGAGAGGAGGATAATTCTACCTTAAAGACACTTTATAAGCGCATTTCTGATAAGATTTATGGTCAGGATGAGGCTGTAAAACAGGTGGTGGAATCTGTCGAGATGGCGAAAGCCGGACTGCTCGATGATAACAAACCGCTTGCGAGTCTGCTCTTCGTTGGCCCTACGGGTGTCGGTAAAACCGAGGTCGCTCGTGTACTCTCCAAGGAGTTGGGCATTCAGTTGGTACGCTTTGATATGAGCGAATACACCGAGAAGCATACTGTTGCCAAACTCATTGGAAGTCCTGCAGGATATGTAGGTTATGAGGATGGGGGGTTGCTCACGGATGCTATCCGCAAGACCCCTAACTGTGTATTGTTGCTCGATGAGATCGAGAAGGCACACAGCGACATCTATAACATTCTGTTGCAGGTGATGGACTATGCCCGTCTCACCGACAATAAGGGTCAGAAAGCTGATTTCCGTAATGTAATTCTCATTATGACTTCAAATGCAGGCGCTCAGTATGCCTCTCAGGCAAGTGTAGGTTTCCAGGGAAGAGTATCCCGAGGTGATGCGATGATGCAGCAGGTGAAGAAAACCTTCAAGCCTGAGTTCATCAACCGTCTTTCGGGAACTGTTGTTTTCCACGATATGGATAAGGAGATGGCATTACTCATTCTTCGCAAGAAACTCGCTCAACTTCAGCAGAAGCTCGACAACAAGAAAGTGGAGATGAATCTCTCCAATGAGGCCGAGGAACTGATGCTGAAGAAAGGCTTCACTGCAGAGTATGGCGCAAGAGAGATGGACCGTGTTATTGCCCACGAATTGAAGCCATTGCTGATGAAGGAGATTCTCTTCGGCAAGCTCAAGAAAGGTGGCAAAGTTAAAGTAGTAGTAGAAAATGACAGTCTGGCGATTAGATAAAGACTTATGGTTTCCCGATCCTCATCAAGGTGATGAGGACGGACTGATAGCAGTAGGTGGCGATCTCAGTATCGACCGCCTGTTGCTCGCCTATTCGTATGGCATCTTTCCATGGTATAGTTTCCGCGATGCACCCGAGATTATGTGGTTCTGTCCACTACAGCGTTTCGTCATCTTTCCCGACGAGGTGCATGTGAGTCATTCCATGCGTTCACTCATCAACAAGAAGACGTACCGTGTAACCTTCAACAAGGCATTCGACCAGGTAATTGAAGGTTGCAGTAAAGCCGACAATCGTTTCAACGAGGAAGGAGCATGGCTAGGCGATGACATGATGAGAGCCTATAAGGAACTCCACGAGCAAGGCTTTGCCGCAAGCGTGGAAGTTTGGCAAGGCGAAACGTTAGTGGGCGGACTCTATGGAGTAGCCATCGGCAGAGCTTTCTTTGGTGAGAGTATGTTCTCCCTCACTCCATCTGCCTCAAAGTTGGCACTCATCTATCTTGCCAACCGTCTTCGCGACAGAGGTGGTACCATCATCGACTGCCAGTTTGAAACCCCTCATCTTAAGACGATGGGTGGCCGATATATTTCTTATGAGGAATATCTTAAATTGCTGGAATAATAAATTTAAGGCATTAATTAAACCTTTCTAAGATGAAAACAATCGTGATCAACACACTGGAGGAGGATGTAGCTTTTTCGAAGCTTCAACATCTTCTCTCCCACTTAGATGATTTGGAAATCATCAATACTGCAGAAATGAACATACAGCATTGTGCTGGATGTAATCGTTGCTGGTTGAAAACTCCTGGTATTTGTGCCATTAAGGATGACTTCGAAATTATCCTCAAGAAAATCGTGGAAGCAGGAGATCTATGGATTGTATCAGGTACTCATTTTGGTTTTCTCGATTACAAGGGCAAACGAATATTAGATAGAATCGTTCCAATGCTCAATATGTATCTCGAATTCCGAGGCAAATGGATGCGCCATAAATTGCGCTATCATGAATTGAATATTGGGGTGATTTACAAGGGAAAAGCCGACAAGGATTTGCTTGAGGAGTGGAGTCAGCGAGCTGCCGAGAATTTGGGAGGTCATTCTTTAGGTGTAATTGAATTAGGAAAGGAGGAAGCGATATGCATGTAGTAATCATCAACGGAAGTCCAAGGGTTCAGAAGTTCAGCAATACGGATAAAATTATCACTTCTTTTGCCAAAGGATTAGTCGAGGCAGGAGCTTCTTATGAAGTTTATTCCATTTCAAACAGAAATGAATGGGATGCTGCCCGCAATGCGTTCATCAGTCAAGAACATATTATCATTGCCTTGCCTCTATATGTGGAATGTGTATCCAGTTTATTGCTCGAATTTCTTGAGACAATCCCTGTCGAGCGACAAAAGCCTGCACAGTTATCCTTTATCCTGCATGGAGGCTTCACCGAAGGTCATCAGCTTCGATTAGGCGAGAGATTTCTCCAGTCTTTGCCTGCCCAGTTGGGATGCACTTATGGTGGATGTCTTACAAAAGGGGGCAGCTTCTTTATCAGGTTCACCGACGAGAAGCCTGTTCAGGAATTGCTGAATAGTTATATACCAATGGGAAGGATGTATGTAGAGAAAGGTAATTTTTATTTTTCCGAAGCAACCAAATTTACAGGGCCAGAGTACTATCCCCTACTGATAAGATGGCTAATAGAGTTTATGTTTAAAGTAGTAGCCAACAAGAAATTCGACAAGTATGCTCACGAATGGGGCTGCACCCTCCCCTTAGATAATACGCCTTATTAAAACCAAAACAATTTTTCAAAAACTATTCACCATTTTAGTTAACTTATTGGTTTTCAATTCGTAAAGGGTGAATAGTTTTAATGCTAACCAAGAACTATTGTAACGACTCTCTAATCAGCATAACACCCGAACATTTTGAATTTCAGCTAGCAAAGAATAATATTACATTTA
>CAJOPE010000065.1 GCA_905236815.1 uncultured Prevotella sp.
AAACTTTTGGACATTCCTTCTCTTTCCTCTTGATTTTTAAGACTTTAAGGGCAAGCTATTTGCAAGTGGGAAACTTTAGTAATCTAATATTATATAAAATCATTGACTAGCTGTTAGTTTCACTCAAATTCACAATTAGTTCATTTGCAAGTCTATTGTCTGTCACTCTTATTATGTTTTCTTCCTCTGAAGTATAGCCAAGAACATTTATGGCACCATACCAGACTACAGTTTTGTCGATGCAAGAAGCACATAACGAAAGATTAGGTTTTACTCTAACAGATAAGCCTTTGGCTTGAAGATATTCTGTTTGTTCATTTCGAGTAGCTGTAAGGATGAGGATTTCTAATCCTTGATGAGTCTGTTCTATCAATAACTCAACCAAAGAATTTCGCTCTATTCTATATATCCTTGGTGAAGAAATAACAATGGAACGTTTAGCTTTTGACAAATCTGATGAGTAGGAACGAAAAAATGTTCTGCCATTGAAGATTTGTCCCTCTTTCATCGACAGATCAATATTGTCAACATCATCAAACAAGGTAGGCTGATCCTTGACAATGGTCCGATAGCCAATTGAAGCATAACCTTTTAGACGTTTTCAGTACATACTATCACAGATAGGTTCGTGGATATCAATATAATCATAGATGCGCACATCCTTTTTTCCTTCACTTTCGCGATGTAGTCGTCCTGCATATTGTGCAACAAGCCCTTTCCATGAAATAGGCATTGCAAGGAAAAGTGTGTCTAGACGAGGATAATCAAATCCTTCTCCCACATATTTTCCAGTTGCCACAATAACCATTTGTTCACCTGACGGAATGGCTTGTAAACGTTGCAAAGTCTCGCGTTTTTCTTTTGTCGTACCAGTTCCTGTCAACCTTATAACATTTTTAACTGTAGCATTCAACTTATCGGCAAGAACTGATACATGTGAAGTTCTATTAGTCAAAACAACAGGTGTTCTTCCTGCGTTGACAGCTTTACAGATATCCTCTACAATTAGATTGTTGCGTACCTCATCCTCAGATAGTGACTGATACATAGCTGCTATAGATTGGTTATCTTCTACTATCGAGCGGTATGATGTGAATCTTGGGATAAGATACCTGCCAAAGGATTGCTTGGCTATCTGACTCTTAGCGTCGGCAGAGAATCGAATCGGGCCACACTGCATGAAGATAATTGGCTGGTGCCCATCTTTACGAATAGGGGTTGCTGTCAGTCCATAAACTGTTTGGGCCTTTATTGATTTCAATACATGTTCAAATGTTACCGAAGAAACATGATGGCATTCATCAACGATAACCAAACCATAATTCTGGATAAAAGGCTTAACGCCCCCTTCATTAAAACAAGACTGAATGAGTGCAACATCGATGACACCATGAAGTGAATTACCTGTTGAATCAAGACATCCTATCGGAGAGAATGCTTTGCGGCGACCACGCTTTTTGGGTGATACAGTTTCTTGGTAGTCAATATCAAGAAATTCTGCCAGTCGTTCACACCATTGGGTAAGCAATGCCTTGGAATGAACAAGGATAAGTGTGCTTACTTTCTTGCGGGCAATGATGGCTGCAGCAGTAACTGTTTTTCCAAACGCAGTGGTAGCATGGAGTACGCCATTGGTATACGGTAATAAAGTATTGATGGCAGACAACTGTTCTTCCCTTTCTTCGCCTAAAAAAGAAACTGAGATTTTACTTCCGTGGTTTGTCTCGTCAATAATGCTGTATTCTGCATGATTATCCTCAAGGAATGACAATATGGCGTCTTCACATCCACGAGGCATTACAAGATATTCGTCAGTAATATCAAAGCATGAGATGACACGTGGAACTAAATATGTTGACAGTCTAAGTGCTTGTTTGCTATAAAATTCAGGATTTTTGAAAGCTGCGATTCTTTTAAGGTGATTAAGAACTTTAGCAGATACAGAATTCAATGGGACATAAAGTTTATCGGCTTTGATTATCTTGATATGGTTTGGGAAGTCAGTCTTGGAGATGTTCTGTGGTGCCGGAGTAACCCATGGCTTGCTCTCGTTTGATGTAGAAAGCACTCCAAGCTCTTCTTGAATATGTTGACTCAGCAGATGGTCTATAGTTAATTCTTGTATCTTCTTAATATGATAAAGGAACGACCACTGATCTTTGTATACAAGAAAATTGTCGTCCACAAACACGCTATTCAGTTTTCTGCGAGATTGGCCCTGCAGAGGAAGTGCAACAAGATTGCCCAAACCTCCTTCCAGGATGCGATCTTGATTTGGGAAAAAACGATCATACGAATTGAATGACATTCGTCCGTCACGATCCATTGCTTCTGTAAGGATTGCATTTCCTAATCGTCTTGCCTTGAATGCAGGTAATGGTTGCTCAAAGAAAATCCATACATGAGCACCTGTACCAGACCTTGAACGTTCAATTGCGTATGGAATCTGCCAATCCTTACATACTCCAACGAAAGCGAGAACGTCATCCTTGTATCCGTGTTTACAACTCTTGTCATCAAAGTCGGCGCAAAGAAAAGTACAGTTATTGTCTGGCATAATGACATAGAGTCCAATAACATCACAGCAATACTCATCTTTTCCTTCCAAATGTCGATAAGTATCTTGAAACGTTAATGGTGCAAAGTTTCTGTTTGGACACTCTGCACACTTAAACTTTTTTTTATCACATACACCTCGTCTCCACTCATTGACACAAACAGGTTGGTATCCCCCTTTCCCAGTAATCTTGCTGAACCACCTTCTTGCAAAGACATCACTCCTACCTTTGAATAAAGACTGAAAGAGAGCAACTCGTTCATCAAGCGATAATGTAACAGGAGGAAATAAGATAGAAGAGTATACAGATTTCTTCACCTCTTCGTATTCTTGCTTTGGTTGATATTCAATGCCGTGAGCACAAAGAAGTGTTCTCAACTCTTCATTCTCCTCACGTAATGTTTCATACTGCTTGAGGAGTTGACTATATTTTGATTGAATATCATCCATATCAACAGATAATTTTTATCACATCCGTTTTTTCTTGAATACATATGTACCTAATCTTTATGCCAAGCAGATACTATACTTTTGCGCAAATCATCTATTTAAGGCTTATCCCCAAACAACAGTTTCAGCTGTCGGTCAAAGTCACTCATAATTTCACGGTCTTGAATGACGCGGAACTTGTCATATTCGGTAAGTGCCTTTTCGACAGCTTCTTCATAAGTCACATGTCCAGCATCAGGCAACATAGGTCGGTTGTTCAAATCCATATAACGCTGCAAGAGACTTGACCAATCTGCCATAGTCATCAGGATATGATCCTCTGCTCTTTGCTCAGCAATATCAATGAAGGCATTACTCAGTCGGAGAAGTCAATCCCATGTGGGGGCGTTCTGCATCTACGCGATCATAGATGATTTCTGCTGCTGTTTGTTGAGTGACTGCATAGTGCATCATGTTCTGTACAGTTTTGAAGAATAAGCGAGTATCTTCAGAATCCTTGTCATAGTCTGAACTGCACTCGCTGTATATATCCGTAATCTTCTGGTAATAACGACGTTCACTGATTCTTATCTCGCGTATACGATCAATCAAATCATCGAAGTAGTCTGCGCCGAACACATTCTTTCCCTTCAGACGTTCATCATCAAGCACGAATCCTTTGGTGAGATACTCTTTCAGTATTTGTGTCGCCCAGATACGAAACTGTGTTGCCTCATAACTATTCACACGATAGCCAACTGCGATGACGACATCAAGGTTGTACATCATCACTTCACCAGACCATTTGTCCGAAGGTATTCGAATTTTTCTAATAGCATCGGACAAATGGATCTCTCCACTTTCTCCTATTTGATTGAGATGATAGTTTATGGTCGATACAGTCACTCCAAACAGTTCTGCCATTCTCTGCTGAGAAAGCCAGAAGGTGTTTGTATCGAAGATGACTTGCACCTGCACATTGCCACGTCCACCTTTATACATGAGTATGGATGCTTCCATGCTTCGTGCCGCAACATCCGGTGCGAGAGTCGCACTGAAATACTGTTGTGCTACCTTTACCATGTCTTTCTTCTTGTCAGCATTCATAGCAACAGCCATACAAGCAGCACGTGAAAGTCGCATACTGAGTACTTCTCTCACAGCACCACTGCCAAGTTCTGCCATTTCAGTAATCTCCACGAAGTGATCGCCAAGATGATAACCTTTCTGTGAGGTCCAAGCCTGTGCTTTGGCTATAACACGCTCAAAGTTCCAATACTTACCATAGCCCATCACACGTGCCAACTTACGCGAGTTCCACCATTCCCTGCCATCAGCATCCACTTCACGAAGTTGGTCAAATGGAGACTGAAGTTCAGGTGTATTTTCTGTATTTAGTATATTATCAGCCATAACTATCCTTCCAATTTGCTCCTTTAATCTCTTCAGTTTGTTGATATCGACTTCCAAAAGTTCGGCATTCTTGAAGAAGAACTTTTATTAGAATTTCCATCCTGACAAAATGAAGTTATTAAGATATGCTACAGGAGCATTTGTTATTTATAATGCTTAGGCAAAGATAAGCAAATTACCTATTAGAACAAAAATACAAAGAACAAATCTACAAGTATTCATCATTTTAATAGCCTATTCTAAATTTCTATATTGCCTAATGAAATTATTTAGTTACACCCTTTTTTCGTAATGTTACTTTCTTTGTTATCTATTAGGTTAGTATTTAAACGACAGTCATAACAGCAATCACTGCTATACCTAAAATAAGACATAGCATTACCGCCAAAAAGAGCGACAAGAGTATCTTTGGAAGGATGTATCTTTTCTTTCCACCAAAAAGCTGAAGGTAGTCGATGGCGATCACCACAGGTACCCACTCCAGCGGGAAGCTGTAAAAGCCGCCCTTTCTCCATGTGACAATTGTAAATATACAGCCTAGCGCCAAGAGCTGACAGGCGACAAACATCTGGATAAAGAAATGCTCTACCAGCGTGAGGCGCTCATCATTGCGATCTTTTCGAAATAAAAGGAAGGTTACAAATGCCAGGGCTGTATGGAAGAAGAGCAATACCATCGCCCGATGATTCTCGTCGTTGAGGTAATCGGCCACCTTGGCAAAACTGTTCAGACTCTTTCTGGCCGTAGTATCTTCTTTCCTAAAGGAAACCTCCATGTTATGGATTTTAATATTTTCCTTTTCAAGGGATTTACTTACGGAATCGACATTCTCAACAGTTGTGGTCTCTTTCTTGCTTGCATCGTTTGGAGTTATGACAAAGCTGATAATTGCAAAGAAGCTGGCGATGATAAACAGCATCTTCACGGGTGGGAAGAAGGGCTGACGCTTTCCTGCCAGATAATCGCGAATCATAAAGCCTGGTCGGGTAAGAAGATGCAATAAGGTTCGAGGGAGACTGCGATTTCCCCATCCCCATACATTTAATACATTCGTAAAGAGATTGCTGATCTTGAAACGATTTGTAGCGGCTGATTGTCCACAAGCCGGACAATAATCGCCCACATAGGTGCTTCCGCAATTCTTGCAACAATGCTCTTTCCACTTATCTTCCGCTGGCTTGGCATAAGGATTCTGCTCCCATGCCTTCAGTCTCTCCCATTTATCTTTGATAAAATCAATTTGTTTCATTTTTTACATTCTACATTATCAATACCTTTAAATGCTAATCGCACCTTCGAAGGAAACTTTAACACACTACTTCTCCCCCACAAGTGGGGGAGAAATACTGGATATCAAGCCTGTATGATTTATCCAATCTAAAATAGCAAATAATGGCACCAAGGTATTTTACTCCAAGATTTACTCATTATAATATTTCATTCTTAAAAGTTTCTTCATTCGTCCATCTTTTCCGCAATACATATTGCGAGTGGATTTATCCAAGACAAACCCAAATCGAGTGTATAATTTCATAGCTTTCACGTTGTCCTCGAACACATCCAGTCCCATTTCAAGGGGATTTGGCTTTGCTTTCATCTTCTCAATAGCCAGTCTCAATAGCTGAGAACCAATGCCCTGATGACGATAATCAGCTAATATATAGAGTGACAAATCTGCCACTTCGTCATAGCTATCGCCTTCTAAAAACGAGGCCTCACCTATTATCTTATCATTTTCCTCTGCAACCAAAATTACATTCGAAGGATTCTGCAATTTCTTTTCCAACCAGTCTTTTTCTTTCTCTGCTGAAATTTCCTCGGATAATGTCGTAGTTCCTTCCTCCTTAATTAGTTGATTAACAAAGTCGGTATATTTTATATAATCGGTTAATTTTATTTCTCTGATTTCCATATTATTCAAAATGCGTTAATATATAGTCAACTATCTCAGGATATAATCGTCGAGGTGATCTTGGAGCTCCGCCCAACCCATGTTCCATTAGGGAGTGATAGGTGAGATGGGGTGAATGCAATTCCTTAATCAACTGATAGCGAACATATTTTATCCTCTCCCGATTCGTCAACCAATGGTCATAATGTTCTTGAGAAATGAAATAAGAGCTATCGTCGACCGACTCTTTCCAAGAGAGATTTACTGCCGAAACTTCCATCGCAAAAGCCAACCTACTGGCAGGAGATGTAGCATAAAGAAAGACAACATCCCCCACTTCGAAATGATTTTTCATTCCCCAGTCGATAAAACCGTTGTCGCGAATAAAATCCGCAACCCGATATTTCTTGTTGTCAAAAGCTCTTATCCAATAATTCACTGTTCTTTATGAAATGTAAAATGCGAGATAAATATTTATAAAAGTATATCAACCTCTCCTCCCCAAGGGAGGAGAGGAGGTAGGTTAAAGCTTTGTCATGTGATACCCCATGCGCCTAAGCTGGATAGCAGCACCCATCAGATACATCTGATGCAAGCCTGCCACAAAGGCATAGAAAGCCTCGGTAGAAGATGGCTGAAGGTTCTGATGGCGATATTTGCCCCAAGTGCGCTCGCCACATTCAGCTACTATATTCTGCAACTTTCTGGCATCCTCTGCCGAAAGCAGCAATACCTTCTCGCGGATGTAATCATCCATGTGATCGAAGTCGATCTTGTCGCGAAGATACACATAGAGGTCCTCTACCTTATTATATAGCTCCCAGTCCTCATCCCAGTATTTGGCAATCGCCATACCCACATACATTATCCATCCGAAAGCTACAGATGGGTAGTTAGTGAACTCGCGCATACCATCGTTGAGATAAGACTCCCCTATCTTTGCCCAAAGTTCCTCAATATCGGGAGCCTCTGGTAAATGATCATCTACTTCCTTGATACTCAACAGATAAGTCTTCAAGTCCTCCTTGAAGATACTTTCATATTTCTCGATTAATTCTTTTCTTTCCATACTTAAATTTCCTTTCCCATAACATAGTCATTCATAAAAAAGCCATCGCCAATGTCATTGTCCTCCGTGCGCACCTTGTGCATTCCCATATGCTCATAGAAACCCACCGCCACATTATTACGGTTCACATTCAGTTCCACCATACAGGGTGCCGGATGCTGTTCCTTAATATAATTCAAAGCACTTTCGAAAAGTTTTTTTCCGATGTGTTCCTTCTGATACTCAGGCAGCACATAAATTTTCTGGAGATGCCATAGATCTTCTGCTTGAGGTTGAACCGAGACATATCCTTTCGGTGTATCTCCCTCATAGGCAAGCAGATAGGTATGCTGTTCCTCTGTCATCTGCTTCTTCAGATTGTCGAGCGAATACATCCACTCCATCATAAAGTCACTCTGAGCAGGCGTGATGATATCCTTGTAAGTAAGTGGAAACACCTTCCATGCCATTTCATGAATCAGGCGACAATCATCGAGGGTTGCTTTCTTTATTTTAATCATAATATTTCTCAATTGCTTCGTTCATTTTCTGATAGCCATACTTGCTTATTTCCTCCCCCTTGTTGAAGGCAAAGAGGTTGTAGCGGTCCATTGGGATATCCACACAGATAGCAGGTGGATTGAGTCGCATAGCCATCTGCGTATTATTCTGAATCGAAATCTGCGTTATTCTCAACATCAGCTTCATCGTATTTTTCGAGAATTTTGAATCTACCTTGTAAGGTTTCTCGTCTGTAGCGCTGGCATTAACAGCCACAAGAATGTCTCCCTTTTTCCTAGCTACTCTTTCGAGGGGAAGTGTATTATGCACACTTCCATCTACATAGATATGTCCCTCTTCATGCACAGGCTTGAAGAAGCCAGGAATCGAGATGGATGCCCGAATTGCCTTTGTGAGCGAACCTTCGCGAAAGACCTTCTCCTCTCCGCTTACTACATCGGTTGAAACGCAGCAGAAAGGGATGGCGAGATTCTCGATATATTTATTCTCATTCATATCCGTAAGTAAGTCAAGAAGTTTCTTTCCTGTTGCGATATGATCCAAACCTATCGAGAAATCGAGCAGCGACACCATCTCCTTTTTAGTCAAGGAGGTTATCCGCTCCTTTAGCTCGGGAAGTTTTCCGGCAGCATACATGCCTCCTACCAGAGCGCCCATAGAGGTTCCGGCAATCGAGGTGATATGAAAGCCATTTTCCTCCAAAGCCTCGATAGCTCCTATGTGAGCAAAGCCTCTTGCTCCCCCACCGCCCAATACAAGAGCTACATCTCGTGAGGGTTCTTTCGTAAAAAGTTTTTTAAATATTTCCTTCAGACTCATCTATCTCCTCACCTTTTTTGCGCATCACTATCTCCACATTCTGCATGGTCACCAGACAGCCTTTTGGAAGGTCGTGGATTTCAGGTAAAACCTCGTCGAGAAAGTCCTTCAGTTTCCCCTCCTCGTCGATGATTTCAACGATAACGGGATATTTCACGTTCAATTCCCAGAACTTGTTGGAACGCAACTTACTGGTGGCTCCATATCCCATAATTCCTTGATATACAGTTGCTCCCGCCAATCCAGCTTCCTGAGCCTGCTGTGCTATCACCTCGTAGAGGGAATCATGGTTCAGCATATCGGTATTGCTGAGGTAGAATCTTAGAATCTTCTCCATAGACAGATAGTGTTAAAGTGCATCAAGTCAGACTCTTAGCAATCTGCTGTCCGATGATTACCGCCAGCAAACCGAAGGCAAGACTTGCAACAATATAGAGTGAAAGATAGAGCATATTGCCATCTTTCATTAGCGAATTGCTCTCGTTCATAAAGGTGGAGAACGTTGTAAAGCCTCCGCAGAAACCGGTAGTAAGCACCAGTTTGGTGGATGGAGACATCCATCCTCCGCCATAGTTCAGGCCGGAGAAGAAGCCTATAAGCAGACAGCCAAGGATGTTCACAGCAAAAGTTCCGAAAGGAAATGCGAGCAGTGTCCACGACTGTATGATCTTGGAAACGAGAAAGCGCATTCCGCCCCCCATAAAGCTTCCCAATCCGACAAGTAAGAAATCTTTCAGCATAATTGTTTTTATCTCTCTTGCAAATATACATTTATTTCTTTGAAATGCCAAACTATCCTTTAGTTTATATCTGATAAAAAAGACAGGTTAGAAAACAGAAAGACATAAAAACATATTTCTTCTTCTCTCGAAAAACATAATTTTTTGCTCTCTAATGTGAATCTATTCCTTTCATTGAAATGCTGAGTATTATCTTATCTTTATACCCGTTGGCGGAATTAAATATTGAAAATAGCCAAATAATATATGAAAAAAAAGTATGTATCTCAATGATATTTAAAAACTTAGCAGCATCACGAGCTATAGTTGCATACATCACGCTGTATTTTTTCGTTCAATTTTAAAAAGTTCCTCCATATTTTGAGATAATCCATTGGGTATCATAAGATTAACTATGGAGGAACTTTCTAAAATGCTTTTATTTGGTTTCATCTGTACTTGTAGATGCCACATGAAGT
>CAJOPE010000066.1 GCA_905236815.1 uncultured Prevotella sp.
GATACAAAAGATACAGTTAGCCTTGGGGATAAATCTTGTTTTTCTAGGTGGAAATATTGACAAATGTCTATTTTGTGCAAATTGGACAGTGGCTTTTGACCTAATTTTACAAAAAGCAATATATTTATAATTAGTCTATTGACATATACATGTTTCGTGTATTCGGCTTGAAAATCAATAAGTTACGGTGTGCATATTACTAGAAAAACTGTGAACTAAAAAAATATGGATGTATCGACAGGTATTTTGAAGTGAAGCAACTTTTTATTATATTTTTTTGTAGTTCGTATCCGATTTATTTGGAATTTTATTATCTTTGCCTTATTAAAACCTGTTGGCGGAATTAATTTAGTGGTCTCTATATCTGCAAAACCGCATAACCTTCTAAAAATAAATTAGTTGCGGAATTTTAGAAATAGTGGAAGTAACAAAATAGTAACAACCTATTGTTTCTGTTACTTGACTATCTCTGTTTGCAAAGATAACGAATTAGTTCTAAATTCGCAAGATCGAATTGAGAGAATTTTACTGCTATTCATTTTAATCAGTATCATTTTTTTAGGCTACAACGATATATTCTGCCTGTTAGCTTTTGAAAAGGAACAATGGTTAAAATATGTTGCATCTAACCTACTTTAGGCTGATAATCGGTGACTTAGCAAATCAATATCCTAATCCTTTCAGCCACTTTTCAACTTTTGCTTTATTAGTTCGCACCTCATGGCCATAGATGCAGAAACCTTTCTGTATGATAGCATCAGGGAAGGTCTTTTCAATATCGTTTACACAGTTACCAAGTCTTGATCCTTCGTGGGTAGTAAATGGAATGATGGTCTTGCTTTTCATCTCTGCTGTGTGCTTATCAAAAAAGGTGAACATCACTTGTGGATAGGTTCCCCACCAAACAGGGCCACCGATGAAGATGGTGTCGTAGTCACTAAGGTTCTTTACATAGCCCTTGTAGGCTGGTTTCTCGTTGTGATCAGCTTCATCTTGTGCCAGTTTGATCAGGTCCTTGTAAGGCATATCGTATGATTTCTCTGCCACAATTTCGAACTGATCTGCACCTGTGATTTCCGAGATATAATCCGCTACAATCTTGGTGTTCCCTACTTTGATATTACCCACTGAATAGTTCTCGCCGGCATGTGAGAAAAATACCACGAGCGCTTTTCCATTCTTATCAGGAGCAACATCAGCTTCTTTATGAGTCTTCTGTCCGTTGCACGAAGCAGAAATCAAGAGTCCTGCCACTGCAATTATTATATTCTTGAATAGTTTCATATTGATTAATGTGTTGCTTTCAAATATTGCAGATCTCCATACCAGTAGCTGGCTGTAGTTCCACCATCAATAAGGATGTCTGTACCAGAAATAAAACGTCCACGACTGCTCATCAGAAACTCTGCCAAATCGCCCACCTCATCAGGAGTTCCGGCGCGACCAGCAGGCGATGCCTCTATCATTTTCAGATAGCCATCCTTGCGAGGTCCATGCAGTTCTTCGTTGGCCAATGGAGTAATGATGATACCAGGAGAAATCGAGTTGACAGTAGCGCCACGCTTCCCCCAACGTGTAGCCTCGTAAGACACCTTCAATACATTACAACGCTTGCTGTATTGATAAGCCTTGAGGGTATCTGTAATAGCTTGTACAAAGCCGAGCTTCATCAGATCTTCAGGTGCAGATGTTGCCAATGCCATATTCTGTTCTTCTGTCAATGCAGGCAGTCGATGACCACTCTGTGATGAAATGATCACACAAGAACCACCCTTGGCAATCACCTTGCCGAATTCCTCCATCAGGATGCTCGTTCCTACCATGTCCACACGCAGAATCTCTTCTACCGGCGCCTGCGATGGCGATACACCAGCAGCATTGATTACATTCTTTACTTCGCCCCATTTCACGGCTTCTTCTACAACAGCGAGGATATCCTCCTTACAGCCCAGATTTGCCTGGATAGTGCTGCACTCAAAGCCAGCGTTTTCTAGGGTGATCTTTGCCTTCTCGGCATTCTCTATACTGTAATCTGCAAGTACCACGTGCTTGCCAGCTGCTACACGGCGAACGATTGCCAGTCCGATAGATCCAGCTCCGAACAATACTGCTACTTCTTTCTTCATTGTTTCTTTATTTTAGTGTTCTATCTTCTTGATTACGTTTGCTGGTACCCCAGCTACTACAGTCCATGGTTCTACGTCTTTGGTTACCACAGCACCGCTTGCCACAATAGCATGTTCACAAATGGTTACTCCAGGCATAACGCTTACTCTTGAGCCGAGCCATGCATCCTTGCAGATATGGATCGCGCCTGTTTTGATGATTCGGATATTAAGAGGGTCGTGGTTGACAGTGAAGAGGCCAACTTCAGGTCCCATCATCACACCATCCTCGATGGTGATTGTACCTACAGACATCACTGTCAGTCCATGATTGGCAAATACATTGTTGCCAAGGTGTAGACAATTCGCACAGTCTATTTGGAAAGGTGGAGTAAGGAATGCCGTATCTGCCATGTCCTCTACCAACTGATGTTCCAGATCCTTGATCTTTTGCATCTCATCAGGATCTGTTGAGTTGATGACGAAGCAGAGGTGACGGCATCTGCCAATCTCTGTATGTACTTCCTTACGATATTGGTCATCACGAATATCGTATGGCTTTCCGTTTCTTAGTTCTTCAAATACTGTCATAATCGTTTGGTTTAATATGTTGAAGCTACGGCTCTGCTGATTTTCCAGGAGTCTTCTTCTTTGCTAAGGGATATTCTGAGTTGGAGTTGCCAAGTATGCTGTCCACCTCCGAATACCGCAGCAAGAACACGTGAATGACCTACGATCATTGCATCTGCATCTGTGATATGCTCAAAGATGATATCATCGGTCTCTGCACGATAGTAGTTAAGGGTGCCATTTGCGATAGCCTTTAGGTTCTCACTTTTGGATTGCTTCATTCCAGTCATGTGTACAAGCACAAAGTCATCACTGAGAATCTTCCCCAGTGATGCTGTGTCCTTGTTGATCATATAGCGATACATTTGTTCATACAGTATCGTTATCTGTCGCTTATTATCCTGATCAATCATCTTACCCGAATGCTGTGAGAATATAGTCAACGAACTGAGGATTAGTAAAATCAATATTACCACCATCCGTTTCATTGAGCTTCTTAATTTCGTTGATGTCATCTGCAGAAAGATTGAAATTCATGATTGTCAGATTCTGCTGCATACGTTCTACGTGAGTAGACTTTGGAATAGCCACAATACCTTGCTGTGTGAGGAATCGAAGTCCAATCTGAGCAGCTGTCTTATCGTATTTCTTGCCGATAGCAGTAAGCACTGGGTGGGCGAAGAAATTGTTCTGACCTTCTGCCAGAGGAGCCCATGCCATGAGTCTGGTATCAGTCTTGGCTATCAGCTTGCGCATCTCTTCCTGCTGACAGAACACATTTGTCTGCAACTGAATAACTGCTGGTTTCACATTGACATGCTTTACAAGATCAATCCAGCGGTCAGGACGGAAATTGCTCAATCCTATTGCACGAACCTTTCCTTCAGTAAGGGCACGCTCCATAGCACGATAAGTGCCATAGTAGTCTCCAAAAGGCTAGTGGATGAGCAACAGGTCGATATAATCAGTCTTGAGCTTATGAAGACTCTCAAGGATAGACGTATAGGCTTTGTCTTCACCAGAATTAGAAATCCATACTTTGGTCGTGATGAAGAGTTCCTTACGGTCAACACCGCATTTGCTAATAGCTTCGCCAACTCCTTCTTCATTGAAATATGCCTGAGCTGTATCTAACAGTCGATAACCGGTCTTGATGGCATCAAGTACGCAACGTTCAGCCTCCTCTGGCTTCACTTGGAAAACGCCATAGCCAAGCAGAGGCATTTCCACTCCGTTATTCAATGTTATCGTATTCATGATTGTTACAAATTACTTTGTTGCGTCCTCGGTATTAAGCACGTCAGCAGAAGTTGTATAAACAAAATGCTGCTCACGCTCCATGATCCACCAGCGACCATCAATCTTCTCATACTTGTCGTAATAACGTACAGTGTGGAGCATCAACTGATTCTTGCCATCCTTCTCATTAACGAGCGTTGCAAGTGCATAGCAGGTTCCTGTAGCGTGAGTCTCATCCTGGAAGTCAATCACGTGCTGTCCGTTCTGATGGAAGCTGGCCTTAGCTGCACCGAAAGCCTTATACTGTTTGATCATTGAATCTACATCGTCAGCCTGCATGCCGAGTTCACCATAGAAATATACTCGAAGCTTTACATTCTTAGCGAATATCTCGCTGTAATAATCCTGATTATTCTTATCACTTTCTGTTGCGTAACGCTCCTGGAGGTCACGAATTGCAAACTTATCTTCTAATGTTGCCATAATTTTATTCTTTTATTGTTATTACCTTATTAATTACTTTGCCATTTCCACGATTGCTCTAACTTGGCGATCAGCACTTGCAGCCTCTGCACCATGAATAGCCACACCATTCAAAAGTGTTGCACCTGGAGCACATTTCTGGATAAATCGCTCACTGCTGCCCATACCACTGCCTTCGTTAGTGCAGAATGGGATGATGGTCTTACCTGTAAAGTCGAAACTCTCGAGGAACGTATAACATACCATTGGCATAGTGCCCCACCAGTTTGGGTAGCCCAAGATGATGGTGTCGTACTCATCAATGCTGTCAATCATGTTCTTTACCTCAGGACGAGCCTGTGCACGCAGTTCAGCCTTTGCTTCGTCGATACACTCGTAGTAATCCTCAGAATAAGGTTCTACAGTATCTATCTGGTATACATTGGCATCAGGAAGCAATTCCTTGATCTTTTCAACCACCACTTCTGTATTACCTTTCTTGATGTTACGTACACTGCCGTTCCACCAGTTCTCTCCTCTGCGAGAGTAATATGCTATCAAAATCTTACTCATAATTTTCACTTGTTTTTAAATCTGGTGCAAAGGTACGGCAAAAAAATGAGGCGATCGTTTCACTAATTACCGCAGTATTTTACTTTTTTGCTGGAATCGTTTGTTTTAGTGAAAAATTAGCTTTATTTTTGCAGCATGAACAAGACATTAGACATCGAAATCGTATATTCCGAGTGCTTTGAAGACATTCTTCAGGAGCGCTTTAAGGATGACTGGACAGCTCACCTCATCTGTAGCGAAGGTTCGGGCGAACTGGTATATAATGGTAAGATCATCACCGTGACTCACGATGATGTACTGATCGTATCGCATACCGAACTAATTACTGATGTACGCGCAGGCGAGGGGATGAAAGTGAAAATGGTGGTGGCACCTATGTCATTCCTTACCAATCAGTTGCCTGCCAATAATTATAGCATAGGTGGCTGCATCAGACTTTATGATCATCCTATACTTCCATTGCTCGAAGGTGATTACGAGAAACTTGAAGCTACATTCCTGCAGATTCATAATCGACTGTCCGATCGCACATCACATCCTTTTTATATGGAACTAATAGGTAGCCTGCTTCGTGTAATGATGTACGACCTCTTCGCGATTCAGGACCGTAAGGATGATGGCTTAGAATCTTCCGAGCGTACTGCTTATGTGGTAAAAAGTTTAATGCGATTATTAGAAGCTGGAGAATGCCGCAAGCATCGCGAGGTATCATACTATGCGGAGAAACTCAATGTGTCATCTAAATATCTCTCTGATACTGTAAAGCGCTTGACGGGCAATAGCGTGTCTTTCCTCATCGATCGCTATACGACGCCTATTCTTATAGAATTTCTGAAAGACGATCGCTTATCACTCAATCAGATTTGCGATGAAATGAATTTCTCATCAATTTCCTATTTCAGTCGATACTGTAGTAAACACTTAGGCATGACACCAAGCGCTTACAGAAATAAGGAAACAGACAAGTAATGTTAAGAAGTTTGTAAAAGTTACCTAACTTTGGCAAACTCGATGACATATTACTTGATAATAGCTTTCATATTCTCATTGCCCCATGCCACAAGACTGTCTAGCGTTGGGATGAGTGACTTGCCTACTTCTGTGAGGCTGTATTCCACCTTTGGAGGTACCACAGGATAAACCTTACGGCTGACAAGCATATTGCTCTCCAGATTCTTCAGGGTCTGCGAGAGCATTTTTTGTGAACAGTCGAGCATGTGTTCGTGAAGTTCAGAGAATCTCAGCACATTGTTCTCGCTCTGGCCAAGGGTGTACAGGACGAGCATCGACCACTTATCACCAAACTTACTGATCACCTGACGGATTGGGCAGGCAATGTATCTAGAATCTACTTCTTTGCTTACTTTTCTCATATATAAATTGCATTAGATGGTGCAAAGATAGGCAATTCCTACTAAAGTTCACATACTTACCAATAGAAACTTAGTTAATGATAGTTAATGCTTATTTTGCGGAAGCGCAATGACTCCGCAATTCCTACCATTTGGTAAGTATGGTACTAGTTGGTGCGTTCTTGTGGGAATGAAAAACTTGAAGTACTTTTGCACTCACAAAACAAGACGCCCACAGCTAACGCGACTAAGGCTTTTTGTTCGTGCGAAGAAGCAACCGTAAAACAGAAGTAATAACAAATAAAAAAATAGAAATTATGGCAAATGTATTATTGATCGGTGCAACCGGTTTCGTTGGTTCAGCAGTATTGAATGAGTTGGTAGAGCGTGGTCACAAGGTGACAGCAGTAGTTCGCAATGTAGAGAAGATTGCTCAGAACGATCTCGTTACCGCAGTGAAAGAGGATGTAGCTAATGTAGAGGCTATCGCTAAGTTGGCTGAAGGTAAGGACGCTATCATCTCAGCTTACAATCCTGGTTGGATGAATCCAGAGATCGCAACCCTCATCACAGAGAACTATCCAAAGATTCTCGAAGCTGCTAAGAAAAGTGGCGTGGAGCGTCTGCTCATCGTTGGTGGTGCTGGTACATTGTTCTGTGCTCCAGGTCTTCGTGTCGTTGATTCTGGTGCTATCCCTGCTGAGATCATGGGTGGTGTGCGTCCTCTTGGCAACTTCTATCTCAACACATTGATGAACGAGAACGACATCGACTGGACCTTCTTCTCTCCTGCAGGTGCATTCGACCAGGAAGGCAAGAAGACTGGCAACTACCGCTTGGGTAAGGACGATCTGATTGTTGATGCAGAGGGCAACAGCCACATCTCAGTTCAGGATTATGCAGACGCTATGGTCAACGAGCTGGAAAAGCCTGCTCACCACAAGGAGCGTTTCACCATCGGATACTAAGAAAGGAAAAAGGTAAAGAAGTAAAAAGGTAAAGCGATGCAAAAAGCATTAGACTTTCTAAAGAATCACGTGGAGATTGCTTTCGCTACATGCGAGGGCGATCGTCCACGAATTCGTATCTTCCAGATTATGAAGATGGAGGGTACAACGCTTTATTTTGCTACATCTCCCGTAAAAGAAGTGTTTCGTCAGTTGCACGACAATCCTTTCGTGGAGATCATGGCAAGCGAGGGCAAGGTGTTTGTAAAGGTCAGCGGAAAAGTTGATTTCGATGTGGATTTAGAAACACAGAAATGGATCTACGATAACAATCCTGTGCTTCCTCGTCTTTACACATCGTTTGATAAGATGGCTTACTTCAAGTTGAAAGTCGAGGAGATGGATCATTTTGATCTTGAGCCTACTCCTCCTATGTTTAAGCACTATAATCTCAACGACAATACCGTTCATGACGGTTATGTAGGAGAAAGATACTCTAAGAAGTAAAAGGTAATAGGTAAAAAGTAAACAAGATGTTTTGGACGAAAAATAGTCTGAGTCGCATGCGCGATCTGGATAAGATGTGCCGCATGCTGATGAAAGATATTGGTGAGGCGTATGCCATTCCTGGAGATCTCAAGGGCAAGCAACAGCTTCTGAGAGGACTGATGAATATGCGCTATCCCATTGCGATGAACCCTGATTTCCTGGAGCTACAGGATAAGGAACTGCAATTGCAACGGCAAGAGAAAGGCGAGGTTTCTATTGAGGATATTTCTAAGCACCATCACCTCTCATCCCTCACCCCTCACCTGTACCTCTGGCAAGGCGACATTACTCGCCTGAAAGTTGACGCCATCGTCAATGCAGGCAACAATCAGATGCTTGGATGTTTTCAGCCACTTCATGCTTGTATCGATAATGCCATACATTCAGCAGCAGGAATCCAACTTCGTGATGCTTGCAACAAACTGATGAATGAGCAAGGGCATCCTGAGGAAACAGGCCAGGCTAAGATTACTCCAGGATTTAATCTACCTGCGCGTTATGTGATTCATACGGTAGGCCCGATTATTCCTGATGGCGTACCTACCGATGAGCAATGTGAGCAACTCGCGTCATGCTATCGCAATTGCTTGCAGTTGGCTGATGAAAAGGGATTGTCATCCATCGCCTTCTGCAGCATCTCTACGGGCGTTTTCCGCTTTCCAAATCAGCAGGCGGCAGAGATTGCTGTATGCGAAGTCAAATTATTTATGAAAGGAGCAAAGAATGTCAAACATGTTATCTTCAATGTTTTCAAAGACCAGAATTGTGAAATCTACCGCCGATTACTCACAGCAAATAAATGAGGCATGTGAACTGCTTGCCTCTGCCAACTGTGTGATCATAGGTGCTGGTGCTGGCTTGTCAACAGCTGCAGGTTTACGCTATGAAGGACCGGATTTCGAACGTGAGTATGCCGATTTCATTGAGAAGTATGGCATTACAGATCTCTATTCATCGAGTTTTTATCCCTTTATGACAGAGGAAGAATACTGGGCTTGTTGGGCGCGCCATATCGACTTCATCCGTTTTCGTGAGGCTGCACCATTATATCAGCAACTGCATGAACTCGTGAAAGATAAAGAACATTTTGTGATTACTACTAATGTGGACGGACAATTTCTGAAAGCTGGATTCTCTTCCGACCGATTCTTTGAGGTACAGGGCGATTATGCCTATCTGCAATGTGCTAAAGGCTGTCATGACAAGCTCTATTACAATGAAGCACTTGTCAAGCAGATGGTGGCTGAGACCATGGATTGCCTCATTCCTTCGACATTGGTTCCTCGCTGCCCTGTGTGTGGTGAGAAAATGGCTGTCCATGTGCGCTGTGATCAGTTCTTTGTTGAGGATGAAGCGTGGCAAGTTGCAGCCAACCGCTATTATGATTTCCTTGAAAAAGCGAAAGACAAGAAAACTGTACTACTCGAACTTGGCGTAGGATTCAATACCCCAACCATCATCCGATTCCCATTCGAGAGGATGACTAGCGCGTGGAAAAATACCTCGCTTGTGAGAATCAATCAGGACAATGTCCAATCCATGTCCGCCTCTAAGCGAATAACTGCGATTAAAGATGATATCTCTGCGGTATTGAATGCTATACGATAAGTGATCTGCTATATTACCGAACTTGGGCGCATTTTAGGTAAAGTGTTTTTTAACATCTCACCTTATTTTTGCGGAACATCGGTAAGATAGCCACCTTATTTTTGACATTTTCAAATAAATCCTTATCTTTGTAGAGTTCAAGTAAACCGGGTTCAACTTTCACGTGAATAGATATGAAGAAGAGAGGATGCATCAAAAGTGGGTGTGCTATCATATTGTTGGGAATCATAGCTGCTGTAGTGGTTGGGGCCATTGTCTCTTATATCGATAAGACCCAGAGGATTTCTGATTTGGCTTATGGTAGTCGTCCTCATAACACATACGATCTTTTCCTGCCTGATAACGATGTCAAGCAGGATAGTCTGCCGCTGATTCTCTTTATTCATGGTGGCTCGTGGCTGGGTGGAGAGAAGGATTGGCATCATGGCGATTGCAAGGAGTGGAGAAAGAAAGGCTATGTGACAGCCACGATGAACTATAGTTTGCTTAACGAAAAAAACGTGTCAATTCCAGCCATGTTGGAAGAGATAGACTCTTGCATCAGACATATCGTTCAGTATGCCCAAAGAGAAGGAATAAAGATCAACCAGATGGCTATTGCCGGAACATCGGCTGGTGGCCATCTCGCCATGATGTATGCCTATGCTCATACGCATGCCTTGCCGCTGAAATTCGCTGCTATCAAAGTAGGACCAGCTGATCTCAGAATTCTCTTCCCTTACAACAAGAAGAGTACAGCGACCGATAAGCAGAGCTATGCCTACAGTTGTACAGGAAAAAGATTTGATGCCAAAATGTTAACAGAGGAGAGGCTGGACTCTATCAGTCTAACCGCCTCTCCTGTTCATTATATCAACGAAACCACTGCAGTGCCAGTCATATGGGCGTATGGTGAGAAGGACTGGTTGGTCTTTCCTGCTCACTATAAGGCATTGAAAGCGTGCTATGATAGCCTTAGAAAGCCATATTCGTTGATTGTTTATCCGAATTCCGACCACGCCCTGTGGAGTGATCCAGACTGTCAGGCTCGTTATGATAGTACGATGAATGCCTATTGCAAGAAGTATTTTGGTGATATTTAGAGGGCAGAGGAACATGGGATTTCCTTTTAGAAACCTCACCGACTTAGAGGCGCAAAATCGGTAGATTAGCCACCTCAAACCATAATTACAAGAGCTCTATCATCATGATAAAGTACTTAGGCTTCTACCATCGCTATCTTATAGAGTCTCACTTATTAGCGTCATCTATAGTCTAGAATTGGGTCAAGGGGTTTCCCATTGCAAGGGTGTCAACTTTATAGGACGTGCAGAGCATCACTGTTAACGTTTTCACACCTTGCATTCAGGGAAATTGATTAGAAACATAGCCCTTCATATACTTCAAGGATCTCTTCCTGACGCAATCCAAGATAGCGTTTTGTTACTGCCTCAGAGGAATGATTGAATAGTTCCATCAGCTTGACAAGAGCCAGTTCAGAGTTGTTACCATTCATGTTATACACTTGTCTTCCAAATGTCTTACGAAGGGAATGACAGCTGATATGCCCGATCTTAAGGTTGTATCGTTTCTTGACTTCCTTCAAGATTACATTGATACGCTGTACACTAAAGACAGTTCCTTTCTGACTGATCAGTATAGGCGATTCTATTCCAAGTGGATGGATATGCTCGTAACAGTCGTGGATGAACTTCTGCAGTTCCGGATTGATACGGATAGTTCTCTTCTTACCGGTTTTCATCTCTTTGATGGTGAACTCTGGCACATCCAAGATTATCTTCCATCTGAGGGAAAGAATATCAGATATACGAAGCCCTGTGAAACAGCCAATGGCAATCAACAATGATATCTTGTATTTGCCATCTGCAGCCAACTTACGTTACAGGTTCATGGCATCAGACCATTCAAGGAAGTCAGCCGTTGTTGATGAGTATTTTTGTGACATAAAAACATTCATTTTTGAGGTTAGACGGTTGAAAGTGAATGCTGATGTGGTGACCAAAAAGTTAACTCATTGATTATCAGCACAACATTCACTTCTATAAATTTTGAGCCAATTCTAGCTTCTGAACCACCGATAAGATAGATTGAAGCAGTACACATATGCTTGATTTACGCTGTGGGTTGAAACCACACTGTGATAAACAAAAAATAGCTTCTCTTTTTACGGAGAAGCTATTTTGTTTTAATGATCTTAGTCTTAGCTTGTATTAGTAATAAAATGTAATGCGAA
>CAJOPE010000067.1 GCA_905236815.1 uncultured Prevotella sp.
AAACCGTCGGTTTAGACCACCTAAACCATTGAGTTAGCTTTTTTAACATTTGCGGAACATGCTGCGCGCTATTGCGGCTAACTGTATCTTAAATTCATCGAACTCACGTTAATATTAGCTTTGCTGAATAATCTTGTGGCATACCCTCTTTCAATCTCCCCTACAAGTGGGGGGCAAGTAGTTCATAATGAATTGTCCAGATAAAAGAGAACTAATTCTCCTCTTTTATTTCTTCTATCTCTGCGGAAGTGACTTCCTGCGCATTCGCTTTCTCAAATGCTTTCTTGCAAGAATGAATCTTCAGTGCATTGATGCACTCAACAACACCATACAGCATCATACACCAACCGATGATGAACAGTGGGGTAGAGGCGCTCTCCATTGGTTTTACAAGAATGAAGATGCCTACCAGCAGAATGATGCAAGGAGTTATCCAGTATGCAAATCCGATGCGGGCAAACTTTCGGGCAGATCCAAGATTCATGAACTGTCCCAATGCGCCAAGTATCAAGATGAAGGCAAGGATATACATTACGTAGGTGATGAATCCTTCCGTCATAAATGCGAGGATGATTCCCAAAATAGCACTTCCGGCTCCAACAACCGGGAAACTAGGTTTGTCACCAGTAAGTGGTTTGCCATTGGCATCTGTTACTGTTACATTGTTGAGACCCTCGTAATGTTTCTTGGCACCATAATAGGTGGCAAGTGCAATTACTCCCGACAAGAAGAACAATACGCCGATGGCAATAGTGAGCCAGCGCATCGTGTCTTCGCGATACTTTACGAGCAATGCACCTACAATAATGGCAATAATTGCTCTAAATAATGAACTATGCAATACTTTCATAGAGCAAAGTTACAAAAAAGTTGTAAATTTGCAAGCAAATTTAAGGTAAAATGACAACAATCTATTTAGTAAGGCACGGTGAGACGGTGGATAATGCCGCTCACATCATGCAAGGACAAACTCAGGGAGAGCTGAATGCTACAGGAATCAAGCAGGCTCAGGAGGTATGTGATAAACTGGCATCCGAGAAAATCGATGCTTTTGTTTCGAGTGATCTGCATCGAAGTATTCAGACTTGTGAGATTATCGCTCGTCCTCACCACAAAGAAGTGGTGCAGACTCCTCTGCTCCGCGAGCGCGACTGGGGCAGCTTTACGGGTAAGTATATTCCTGATCTTCAGGAAGTAAAGGAATGGCCTGATGATATAGAAAGTCTGCCTCGCTTGCAGTCGAGAGCCCAGAACTTCCTTACCTGGGTGAAAGTTACCTATCCTGATCAGACCGTATTGGCAGTAGGACATGGAATTATCAATAAAGCGATTCAGAGTGTGTATTTCAAGAAGCCGATGAACGAAATACATCGAATGGAAAATGCAGAGGTTAGAATACTTGTACTCTAATAGGAAATAGACAAAAAAATGGGATACCGCCTTTCACAAGGAAGTATCCCTAGAAATATATAACTCTCTAAACTGTTGTTGCAATTTAATTATCTGTGTCCGCCGAAGCTTCCAGATCGAGTGGAACTTGGTCGGCTAGGACTTGGACTAGCACTTCTAGTGCTTGAGCGTGTGGAACCTGTATTGCCACGATTGAAACTAGAGTTTCCGTGACCTCCGAAGCTTCCACTTCTAGAACTGTTTGAGCCAACGTTGTTGGAACTTGAGTTAGAATTGCTTCTAGTTCCGAAACTGCTGTTGCCACGTTCGCTGGAGCCACTGGTGTTTCCACCAAATATTCTAGAGCGAGAACTCTGGCTGTTGCCGCTATCCACTCTTCTGTCACCATAGTTTCTGTCACGATTTACTGTCGTGCGTGTAGAACTCTGGTAAACTCGGCTGCTGGATCTGTCCATATTGCCGAAAGAACGGTTAGAGCGATTGCTCTGATAGTTCGCATTCTGGTCGTAAGAGCGGCCGCGACCATAGTCACCACGGTTGAAACCGTCTCTCATTCCTATTCTTCTTTCTCCGCCGTGATGATAGCCGTATGTGCGGCCTCTATACCAGCTTCTTCCATTATTGTACCTCCAACTGTGACCACCGCGATAAACGGTGTAGAAATGAGGTCGACCGTAGAAGAAATAGCTGCGGTGCGGATATCTTGCATAGATGCCGAAGTGCCAATAACCACCATCCCAATAGAGTGGACGATAGAAATATGCGGCGTTGACAAAAGTGCGATACTGCCAATCGAGCAATATATAGCTCAGATCGAGATTGCGCTGTGTCCAATAGGCACCATATAAATCATTATAGTCGTTTACTCCCATCAGGTAGTCGAGGTTTACCTCGTATGCTGCCTCATATTGGTCATCAGTCAAATTCAGCTCATATGCCATCTTGTCGGTGAGGAATAGAGCTTGCTCGCGAGCTTGTTCGTAGCTCATCGCGCTAGCTGTTACTGTCATCGTGAACAGTGCTACAAGGGCTAAAATTAACTTTTTCATAAGCGTAGCTTTTAAATTACTACTAAGATGTTTAAGAAGGCTCTAAAACCTGTTCTTTGTTTCATCTGCTGCAAAGGTAATGCAATTTGTAGACCTGGAAAAGGGTATTTCCCTATTCCGAGGGGGAATTTCCCTATTATGTGATTTTGTCCTTGTTTTTTGGGGTAAATGCAATATTTTCTCCAGTTTTTAGTTATATATATAAATAATGTATAAGATGAAACTGAAACAATTCTTTGTAGTTGCTTTGCTTGTCTCTTCTTCCTCTGTGATGGCTCAATATGGTTGGCAGCAGGGTGAAAAGGCTGCTGATTTGGATTTAAAGCGCGGTCTTGGTTATGAAGTCGAGATGCAAGGTTCTTACTCGAAGGACAATACTCCTTTATGGTTGAATGCCAATAAATTTGGTCTTAGTTCCTTAAAGGGGAAAAATGGATATGTTCGTGGTAAACTTATTCGCCCGCTTTCTACCGACTCTCTTCGTCGATGGGGTGTGGGCTATGGTTTGGATGTTGCCGTTCCTGTTAATTATACAAGTAATGTGGTTATCCAGCAGGCTTTCGTGGAGGGCCGCTGGTTGCACGGTACGCTTTCGATTGGAAGCAAGGAATATCCGATGGAACTCAAAAACAATCTGTTAAGCAGTGGTTCCCAGACTTTGGGCATCAATGCCCGGCCTGTTCCTCAGGTTCGTCTTGCTCTTCCTGAATATTGGACTGTTCCAGCTCTGGGCCGCTGGTTTCATCTGAAAGGTCATATTGCTTACGGAAAATATACCGATGATGGATGGCAGGAGGAGTTTACCCAGAAACGACAGAAATATACCAATGGCGCACTCTATCATAGCAAAGCAGGTTATCTGAAGATAGGAAGCGAGGAAAGATTTAATCCATTGTCTCTTGAGATGGGATTGGAGATGGCTTGTCAGTTTGGTGGAACTACCTATTATGAGCGGGATGCCAATGGAGATTTGATCGGTCATAAGGCAGGTTCTGGATTGAAGGACATGTGGCATGCTTTTCTTCCAGGAGGCCAGGATGCATCAGATGGAGCCTACGGAAATATCGAGGGAAACCAGTTGGGTAGCTGGGTGTTCCGTGTGAACTATGAGACAGAGGGATGGACAGCACATATTTATGGTGACCACTTTTTCGAGGACCATTCAGCGATGCTCTTCTTCGATTATGATGGTTACGATTCCGGTGAGAACTATAATGTGAAAAAGGATTTCCGTTTCTTCAGATATAAGCTGAAGGATATGCTCCTGGGTGCAGAGTTGAACTTAGTAACAGGCCGATGGATAAAGGATTTAGTCTTTGAATATATCTATACCAAATATCAGAGTGGACCTTTCAATCACGACCATACTATGAATATCCCTGATCATCAGGCGGGTGTAGATGATTACTATAATCATGGCAATTACACAGGTTGGCAGCATTGGGGGCAAGTGATGGGCAATCCGCTCTATCGTTCACCTTTATATAATGAGGATGGTCAGATACGTATTAAGGATAATCGTTTTTGGGGATTTCATTTAGGATTTGATGGTCAGCCTTTTGAGAAGCTTAACTATCGTGTACTTGCCACCTGGCAAGAGGGCTTGGGAACATACACAGACCCTTATACCCATTTTCATCATAATTTTAGTTTTATGGTGGAGGCAGCTTATCAGTTGAAACAGAACTGGAAGGTGAAGGGAGCCTATGGCATGGATTTCGGACATATTCTCGGATCAAATGCAGGATTCCAATTGACAGTATCAAAGAGCGGTCTCTTGAAACTTTAATTAGAAAAATAGATAATGAAAAAGATATATTTAAGTTTACTTTCTGCCTTTGCACTGGCCACTTGTCTCACTAGTTGTGAGATCGAAACTAGCGACAATGGTGATCTTGATGGTAATTGGCATCTCACGCGCATAGATACCTTGGCAACTGGTGGTATCAATGACTTGAGCGAAAGCCGTTTGTTTTGGGCAATTCAAGCTAAGTTAATTCATGCTGTGGATTACGATTATCAGAATGAAGCTTTTTATTTGCGATTTAATCAGACTTCGGATAGTTTGATAGTTCACACACCTTATCTTGATCACTGGCATCAGGACTTGGAGAATGGTGGAGATATTCCTGTTGCGGATCCAACGCCGTTATTTCCTTATGGTATCAACAGTCTTGAAGAGCATTTTGCCAAGGAAAAATGTGATGGTCATCATCTAATATTGAAATCAAAGACGCTTCGTCTTTATTTCACCAGCTTCTAGGTTGAATAATTCGTAATTTTATCATGCCGATGAGGTGGGGATACAATAAATCTCCTATAGATAAGGCTAATATTCTGTGCTTATTTATAGGAGATTTTTATATCTTCTTTATATGAAGGAATGCTTAGAACTTCTTTCCGGATACTATAGAAATGAAAGTTCTCCAAAGAATCTGCATATCGAAGCCAAGTGAATGGTGATCGAGATAGAAAAGATCGAGCTGAAGGCGCTTGAGCATCTTTTCCATAGTGTCGGTATAACCATTATGGAGTGTAGCAAATGAAGTTACTCCTGGACGAATCTGGTAAAGCAACTCATATCGGCTGTCATGTTCCATTATCTGGTCGATGTAGAATTTGCGCTCAGGACGATAGCCGATAAAGGACATATCACCCTTCAACACATTCCAAAGTTGAGGAAGTTCATCCAGATGATGTTCACGCAGGAAAGTACCAACCTTTGTAAGTCGAGGATCGTTAGGAATCTCGAGTAGCTTTGGCTCGCCATGTTCTTCAGCGTCCAGGCGCATACTGCGGAATTTGTAGATATAGAAAGGGCGTCCGTGAAGTCCGATGCGTTCCTGTTTGTAGATCACAGGAAGTCCATCCTCGATACGGATAGCCAAGGCACAGATTAAGAACAGTGGGGAGAATAATATCAGGCACACTGCAGCAATCACGAAATCGAGAGATCTCTTAATGGTATCGTTGATGCTAATAATCATGTCTTCTTTTTTTTCTATACTAATGCTCGAATACATTTGTTTTGGTAGATTCAGATGTGTTAGGTTTATTCTTAGAACGTTAAGCATGTTATTTTATTGTTTTAATTATTTCTTTTTTTTAATATTCAAGTTCACTAATATATTGAAAAGTGTATAGATAGCAATATCAGCTAACAAAATGATAGTAATGTTAGTTAAGTTGTACATCAGGAAATTGAGGCAGATGAATCCCAATGCCAGTCCCAGTATTGTGAGTAAAGCTTTGTGCTGATTCATACCTGTAGCCATCAGTTTATGGTGGATGTGGTTCTTGTCAGCATCGAAGATAGGCTTGTGGTGAATCAGTCGGTAGCAGATCACACGTACCACATCGAATACAGGGATGATAATCAGACTGAAGGCCATGCACATACGATCTTCGCAGAAAGGCATCACCTGTCGGTTGTCCATCACAAACTTCACGAAAAGGAAGCCAAGGATGAATCCAAGGGTGAGACTACCTGAGTCGCCCATAAAGATCTTGTTGCCTTTTTCGGTAGTTCCGAAGATATTGTGATAAAGGTAAGGGATGAGAACCCCCATCAAACCAGCGATGAGAACACAATAGATAAACAATCCCTCTCGCCAGAAGCAGAAGAGAAAGCCTGTGAGCGCCATGAGCGACAGACTTGCACAAAGTCCATCAATACCGTCGATCAGGTTCATGGCATTGTCGATGAACACAATGGTGAAGACGGTGAGAGGACAGCCTATATAATAAGGTATCTCGTAGAAACCGAAAAGTCCATAGAGATTATTGATGTATAATCCAGCAAGTGGAAGGATGGAGGCAGCGACAATCTGCATTACAAACTTGATGTTTGCACTCAATCCGATGATATCGTCGATAATACCGGTGGTATAAATGATAAGCAGACTTACCATGAAATATAGTGACCATAGATTGATTTCCACCTTCCTTGCCTGTGCTTGATTACCAAGAAGAAGCAAGGCGATGATAAAGGCCACTACCATACTTGGAAGAAAAGAGATGCCACCCAATCGTGGTACAAGGCAATGGTGTACTTTTCGCTGGTTCGGGATATCGTATAGGTTTTTATCCTTGCAATATTTCTGTATTGCAGGGATAGAGATAAATCCGCATAAAGCACTCACAATGAAAGCACCTAGAACGATTATATATTGAGTCATCCTATATAAATTACCTATAAAACATATAAATAACGTCATTATTATTAAGTTTATTATATCATAGGATATTTTTTTTCTAATATTTGTGTAATTCGAATTATTATTTTATTTTTGCAAATGATTACCGTGTGCCGTTTGATAGAGTAATTTTCTTTATAATATGGCTTTTTTCGGTTGATAAATTTAAGGTAAAGAATGAAAGTATCAATAATCACAGCAACCTATAATAGTGCAGCTACACTTAAGGACACGATAGAATCTATTTTATGCCAGACATATACCAATATTGACTATATAATTATTGATGGTGGCTCAATAGATGGCACCATTGATATTATTAAGGAATATGAGCCTAAATTTTCTGGAAAGATGAAATGGATTTCAGAGCATGATAGGGGAATATATGATGCTATGAATAAAGGTATAGATATGTCGTCAGGTGATGTCGTTGGTATTTTGAATTCAGATGACTATTTTACTTCAAAGGATGTACTCTCAAAGATGGTTGATGCCTTTGATGATCAGTCGTTGGATGCTGTTTTTGGAGATGTACATTTTATCAAGAACGGTAATCCTAATAAGGTGGCTCGATATTATTCCTCTCGGTATTTTACCCCTTTTTGGTTACGCTTTGGTTTTATGCCGGCACATCCATCTTTTTATGCCAGAAAGAGGGTTTTCGATATGGCAGGTGGCTATAGCCTAGATTATAAGATAGGAAGTGATTTTGAAATGATGGTTCGTTTGTTTCGCAAATACCATATTCATTACAAGTATCTCCAGATGGATTTTGTAACAATGCGTATGGGAGGAGCGAGTACGAGCGGAACTTCAAGCCATCATACTTTGCTGCTGGAAGATACAAGGGCTTGCAGGGAAAATGGAATCTACACCCATCCGCTCTTGATATGTATGAAATACCTTTATAAGGTCTTTGAATTTAGATGGTAAACTTCATGCTGAATAAATGCGAATGGGGTATGTTAATGAACGTATCTTCCTGATAGCTTTGCATTAAATGGTATAAAGCCAATTCTCTTAATGGCATTTGTATTAACGAAAGAAAAGTCGCCTTTATTTGGATTTTTAAAGAAGGGATTAGAAATAATAGAATGTTTGTCATGTTTGGAAATCCACTCTTTCCACTCTATGTTTGAAATGGTGATATTTCCCTTGGTGCTATAATACAAGTTATAGTCTTGGTCTATTTTTGCTTTGTCCCAATATCCAGTAAGAGTAGGACCCTCATTTTGATAAATGATATTATGCCTGAAACTTAGCATGCTATCTGTTTCAACAGAGTTTATTTCCCCTTGGTGTTGTATTCCTAAAGCAAATATATTATTTTCTACAATGTTATGCTTGCCGTAATGTAAATGATATCCACCGGAAGTGCAGTTATAAACAAGATTATTTTTTATTGTGATATAACTGGAACCTTCGTCGTTATAAATGCCCCAAGCCATCTTTTGGTAGCCAAAGACATTATAGATAACATTATTTCGTATCACAGTGCCGGGAGATTCCCCTAAAGTATAAATTCCAGCCAGGTCAGAAAGTTCCCCTTTTCCTATATCATGAATTAGGTTATATTCAATAATATTATTTGTTGATGGGTTAAATTCATTTTTTTTATCTTTGTTGTATCCCCAGTACCATCCAGCTGAAATAGCAGTATAATACATATTTGATAGTTCGTTGTGTGATATGGTGTTGTTCTTGGAGTTCAATATGAGAATTCCAACACCACATGCCTGATCATTGCCAATATTATCAATGAGGTTGTTTTCTATTATGTTATTACTTGAGATTAGCCTGTTATCTTGAAGTCTATTTCCCAGGCCCAACTTAATTCCACCTATACCTAAATCTTTAAATGTACAATTTTGGATTTTATTATTGTAGCATTCTTGACGAAGCCAAATTCCATTGTTGCCTGTATGTATTATATGGCAATTAATGAAACTTATATTATTTGTATAATCCAATTCAATGCAGGCCTCAGTGTTATAAGCAGCTTGTAGAGGACCATCCCCTCTTTCTGGTGTGAAATGGGCAGCATATCCGAAGGAGATGTTCTTGAAGGTAATGTTTTGTATAGGTGAAATAGGGGTGCCATGTAAAACAAGTAGCTTTGATATTTGTGGGACAATACAGTTACTTTTTTCAATAGTCTCTCCTTCACGTGGGCTATAATAAATTCTTTGTTTTGCTTTATCAAAGTACCATTCTCCTTTTTGGTTTAAAGCATTTTTGTAATTATAGAGGATACATCTTGATCCATCTGTAATCATATTATCTGGATTTATGTATTCTTTGTTGGTGAGGATGATGTTCTTCTTCATGTCCACACCGGTTAACCATCTATGTGTGTTGTCCCATTTATGGTAAAAGCGAACTTTTATATTTTTTATTTCATCATCGCTTAGATTCTTAAGTGAAAGCATATCTTTTTGCTTTAGCTTAACTGATAAAGTGGTGATGTTGTTCTTGTCTGGCTCTGATTGGGAACTACCAACAACAGTAAACCACGATGTGTCAGGGGTTTTTGCCAGTGTAGCTCTGTTCCCGTTGATAAATAGTTGTTCTGCGTTGTATATAGTAGGGACTATACAATAATACAGATTAGCTTTTTCTTTTTTCCAATTCGAAATAATGTTTCCTCCTATGAATTCTGTTTTGTTATTTTCAGACCCTTCTATAACAATAGGGCGGGAAGGAACTTTATTGATGATAATTGATTTGTCTATATAGTATTTTCCTTCATTGATTTTGATAAATAGAGTGTCTTTTTTGCTATATTTCTTTCTCCTAGAACCAAGTTCTAATGCTTTTGTAAGCGATTTTATGGGCATATCCCTTGTTCCCTTGTACGAGTCGTCTCCATTATAGGAAACGTATATGATTTCGTTGCCAAATAATGATATTGGCAAGAAGAATGCAATAAGTATTATAAAAATCCGATTTGTCATAGTGCAAAAATAAAAAATATTATTCATAAAACAATAATTTTGAAATAAATAGTTATATTATTATGAAGGTGAAAAATAAGACAATAGCAATAAATACAATCATGCTATATATTCGCATGTTGTTTGTAATGGCCATTAATTTATACACCAGCCGTGTAATTCTTCATATGTTGGGAGTAACCGATTATGGCATTTATAATGTTGTTGGGGGAGTTGTTACTTTCTTTGCTTTTTTCCAGGGACCATTAACAGACGCAACTCGCCGTTTTCTTACTTTTTCTATAGGAACAGGTAACTATGTAGAGTTAAAGAAAGTCTTTTCGTGTAGTTTGTTTATCCACATAATAATCTGTGCTCTTATTCTTATTGTATCAGAAACAGTTGGAGTTTGGCTGCTATATAATAAGATGGTTATTCCTGCAGACAGAATGTTGGCTGCATTCTGGACCTTGCAGGGAGCTATAGCTGTTGTAATATTGTTGATGATTAGTACACCGTATAATGCAGATATTATTGCGAATGAGAAAATGAATGCTTTTGCGTATATCTCTATTTTGGAAGTATCTGCGAAATTGGGTGTTTTGTATCTTTTGTCTTACTTTAGTGTAGATAGACTAATTTTGTATTCTGGTCTTTTAATACTTGTTCAGATTCTGGTTTGTGTGAGCTATATGTTTTATTGTTTCAAAAATTTTTCGGAGTCTCGAACTTTTGCAACATATGATAAATCAATATTTAAGGTATTGTCATCTTTCATAGGATGGACAATGACTGGGGGCATTTCAAGTGTCTGCTTTAATCAGGGTGTAAATATACTTTTGAATATCTTTTTCAACCCAGTGGTAAATGCCGCAAGAGGAATTACGATGCAAGTTCAAAGTGGAGTGTTCCAATTTTGTAATAATTTTCAGGTTGCAGTTTCACCCCAGTTGACAAAAACATATGCACAAAAAGATTTCAATAGGATGCATAGCTTGCTTGTTGCAAGTTCAAAGTTTTCTTTTTATTTAGTATTGATGATCTCAATGCCTTTGTTTTGGAGAACTTCAGATATCCTGCATTTATGGTTAGGCATAGTTCCTGATTATACAGAGGTGTTTGTTAGAATAGCTTTATTTGTTGGTTTAATTAATTCTCTTGCAAATCCTTTGATAATATCAAATCATGCAACTGGAGAACTTAAGAAATTCCAAATAATAGTAGAGTCTATTCAAGTTGCTATATTACCGATATCTTATGTGGTACTGAGGTTTTTTGACGGAAATCCAGAGTCTGTCTTTTATATACAAGCTGTTGCAACTTTGATTGCGCAGTATGCTCGAATGGAAATAGTACTTCCTAAGATAGGCATGGCACCTATCCTTTATTCGAAGAAAGTTATAGTGCCATCGTTATTAGTGCTTGGCTCGTCTTTGTGCTTAGACTACCTATTCTTTGATGTGTTATTCTCACAGGCAGGGCCAAAATTGTTAATCTCTTGTATAGTGTGTGTGTTAATTTCTATATTTTGTTCATTCATTTTTGGTTGTTCAAAAGTTGAAAAGCAACTCTTAAAGGGAGTGGTATTACATAAATTAGGAAAATGAAAACAGTATTGATAAAAGCAAATACAATCGTTAAGTCTACATTTGGTGGAGAAAAGTATGTCTCAGGTGTAGGCCGTTCTACTTATATGCTCTTGGAAGCTTTGTCAAAGCTGCCATCTTTACCTTTTAAGGTGAAGCTATATGCGTCGGGTATAAACAGCATATTTCATAAAAATGAGTTACCTTTTAGTTACCATACCTTCCCTGTTCCTCAACGGTTTGGAGTTTCGGCAGAAGCAGTATATGAAAGAAATTTAATTAGTCATGACTTGCTTCATATTCCACATAATTTTGATAATGTTGCGTGGAATGATCGTTTTGTGGTAACAATGCATGATACTTGCCTTTATGATATATCCAAGGAACGAGGCGATAATGCAATGCTTCATTTGTGGGAAGAAACTGCTAAAAGATCAAAGGGTATAATAACGTGTTCTGAAAGTAGCAAGAATGATATCATTGACCGGTTTGGAGTTAAGGCAGATAAAATTTCTGTTATACCATGGGCTGTTTCTCATAATTTGTTCAAGGTATTGTCAGACGAAATAGTGACAGAATGTCTTGCGTCATTAAAAATAAATTCTCCCTATTTTCTTTCTGTTTCTTGCTCAAAGAAGAGAAAGAATATTCTCAATTTGTTAAAGGCTTATCAGGTGTTGAGACAGATGGAAAAGGATGCCCCTAAATTAGTATTGTTATGGAATAATCCACCAACATCCATACTAACTGAATTCTCAAAAGAGATAGAGGAAGGTTCAGTTGTATTCCTCTCTACAGTATCTGATAATGATCTGGTTTGTTTGTATAATGGTGCTGTAGCAACATTATTTCCTTCACGCTATGAGGGATTTGGCTTTCCGATATTGGAATCCTTTGCTTGTGACACTCCCGTGATGACTTGCCGTAATTCTTCTTTGGCTGAAGTAGGAGGGGATGCAGCTTATTATGTTGGAGAAGATGATATAGAAGAGATGGCTCATTGTATGCTAAGCTTTATTGACTCCACTTTTAATGAAAAGCAAAATAGGCAGCAGAGAAAGGAGCAGTTAGCAAAATTCTCTTGGGAAAAGACAGCTCAGAAATATGTGGATTTCTACGAAAGGTATCTCTAGGAATTTTCATTCCATGCCTTTTCGTATATTTTCAAGTATTTCTGGGTAGCTTCCTGCCAAGTGAATTTTTTGGAATTTTCTAGTCCAATGTTTATGAGCTGAGTTCTGATTTCCTGATTGTGCAGCACTTGCAGTTTCTCTGTTATCTCTTTTGGATCTAAACTATTGAGAAGAAAGTTATTGTAGCCAATTATTTCAGGAATAGAAGAACCATTATAGGCTATTACAGGACACCCTGCTTTTTGAGCTTCTATGACTGGAAGTCCGAACCCCTCATAAGATGAGGGATAGACAAGGCAATAGGCATTGTTATATAGTCTGTTCAGTTCTTCGTCAGATACAAAACCTAGATATTTGAAATCACAATTTTTCTTTTGCAATAAGGTTATTTCATCAGGAGAGAGCTTATTTCCAACAATTAATAATTTGAGTCCGCATTCTCTTACAGGATCAATTATTTTATCAAAGTTTTTATATTTGTCTCTTCTACCAACAAATATTACATACTCTTTTGCTGGTTTCTCTAAAAGATCTATCCTTTTGAAGACGCTGCTCACACCGTTATAGACAACATCTATTTTTGCTTCATCGACTTGTGGAATAAATTTTAAAAGATCTTTTTTGGTATTTTCAGATATACATATAACACGATCGGATCCTTTTATTGCAGAATACATTTGAAGGTTATGTACATTCTTTACAATAGGATTATTTACAAAATAATCGTACGTAAAATCATGTACAGTGGTAATATTTATTGCATTTCTGCTTTTGCATAGTCTGAAATAACTTGAGTGAAAAATGAACTTCTCTTTATTGTGGTATTTACAGTTCATATATCTTTTTAGCGTCATATAGCTGCTGTCTCTGTTTTCGATTAGTTCTTCGGGAAGCAAAAGCTCTTTTCTACTTTCGTTTTTATTGCAGCCATTGTATTCAATGAAATGTAAATTTTCATTGGATTTAAGAAGATTCTCGATAAGATTGTTCCATACCACGGAAATACCACCTGCTTTTTGTATGGAATATATAATGTTGTCTAAGACGATGTTCATAAAAGACTTTTGTAAATTTTAGAATATTGCTCGTTTATTATAGTTGCTGAGAATTTCTTTGCGTTTTGAAATCCTTTCTCTATAAGTTCTTGTCTATAATCTTCTTGCTGGATGATTTTAAGAAATCCATCTCTGATTGATCCTATATCGTTTGGATTTACCAGGCATGCTGCATTGTGAGAGATTTCTTTCATTGGATTTATATCTGATGTTAGCACGGGACGCCCAATAGCCTGGCCTTCAATGATAGGCATCCCAAAGCCTTCGTATATAGAAGGGAATGAAACAATATCGCATTTACAATACTCATTGTATAATTCTTCGTCAGAAAGGTTTTTCTTAATCACGAAATCGATGTTGAAATCTTTCATCTTTTGAATGATGAGATCATCTACCTCGCCAATAATAACATATCTACAAGATATTGTTTTTATAGCTTCGATTGTTCGTTCAAGATTTTTGTTCCATGCGGTGCCTATGTGTAGAATAGTAGGATAGTTATTATTAAATATCTTAGGATTAGGTTTATATGAATCTTCTATAGGATTGTAAATAGTACATACTTTTTCAGGTGATAGATTGAACTCTTTAAGTAGTCTCAATCTGGTTGTTTCTGAAATGCAAGTAATAGCACTTGCGTATTTCAAGGGAAGTGAAAACCAAAAATATCGAAACAAACTTCTTTTCCAACCTTTATATTGGTCAAGTAATACCAAATCGTGTATAGTGAGCACATTTTTACAATCTTTCAAAGCAATAGTAAAGTATTGAGGCCCACCAGTCATATGGTTGATTCCTGCTTTGTTTCTGTTTTTTCGAACAAATATCAAATTTTTTAGAATACTAATGATGTCAGCCTTATGGCAAGGAGCATAATAAACCTTTGAATGCTTTTGGTTTAAAGCAATTATTGGTTTAAATACTTTTTCTATACTAAATCCAGATTTTGAATTTCTGATGAAAAAAGATATATTAATGAGTTTGTCTGACATAATCGGTATTTATAAATAATCCTTTGTAAGGTTCGAATAAGTCGAATTTTCCTTCAATAGCAAAGTTATCAAATCCTTTCTTGATATTAATATAACAATATGCTACCAATACGAACATAATAAGTAATTTTCCGTAGTTTGGCTTGAATATTGTTAATACGTATGGTATCAAGAACATTTCCATAATATTGAAATAGATCAATGCTCGGCTTACAATTATTTGCAGTGGGGTGCCATTGAAAAGGACGTAGAAAATGCTTCCTAAGAAATACATATTGAAGAATGTATAATAGGAATCATCTTTATCGTCTACTTTTTTATCGAATATCATTAAAAGTGAAATCCATAATAGCTTTCGAATTAGTGAGAATATTATTGAAACAATGGAGAGGTCATTTGTCATGTTCGTATAGGCATCGGCTTTGTCCTCCATGCTTCCATTCAATACGAGTGCTAATCCTGTTGATAATGTTTTTATTATTCCGGAGAATGATATAGCAAGTGCAATTCCCAAAACAATTAGAAGATACCGATTACGAATCTTTTTATTGAAGAATACTGCTGTCGCGGCAATGGCTACTGAATGATGGAAAAAGAATGCTATAGCAATGAATAGTAGATAATAGTAACGCTGTCCTTTGGCTAAGTAGATTAGTCCAATGGCGTATATACTCATAGCGATAAATTGGCGGTTCATACCTAAATATGGTAATGTTACCATATAAAATACCAATATAGAAACGAATGGATATTTCGATAGTTTGAAAATGCAAATAAAAAATAGCGTATAGAATATTACAGCATGTATTATTAGGTATACAGTATATTCATCGGAGATAAAATATGATAGTGCAAACAGCATCAAATATCCCGATTCGAATTGATTTGTGTAGTTAACATATTCAATTCCGTTAGCCATGTCTTCGTAAGCCTGGGTATATGGTAACCAGTCAGTTCCAGTCTCCCATCTAAGTCCATCGTGGAAAATTAGGAATATAAAGCAGACAAATGCAAAGATCACTTTGTATTTATCTACTATTTCCTTATTGAATACATTAAGAAACGCTAACGATGAAAATAACAGTATGGCTAAAATATACATTAGCTAATTTTATTATTATTTTTTGCGTCTATTATTAAAATTCCAAAACTGGTTACCACAAATCCTAGCATTATAAATCCAAGTACAATGAGCATTCGTTTAGGTGAGTCTTTTCTAATAGGAACTGTCGCTGGCTGGATTTCGGTAAATGCAGGAGTTCTTTCTTGTACTTTAGCTTGTGCCAGTTGAACTTGTTGTGCAATCTGATTATATATATTATATCTGAGTTGCATCTCATTCTCATATTCTTCTTGCTTTGCCTTGATGGATTCCAATACTACTTCCTCATTAGCATCAGAGTAGCTTGAATATCTCTGCTGGGCTTTTACATAATCAGCTTTGGCATTTTTTAGAAGTTTCTTTGTATATTCCAAGTCATTACGTGCTTTCTTTGTTCGATAGTTTGTAATGTATTGTTGGAGTTTGTGCTGAACCGTATCTGCAAGCTGAGCCGAGATTTCTGCATCTTGACTAGTTACTTGTATGCTAATAATACTTGTTTTCTTGTCTACTTGACATGAAATGGAGTGTTGAATGTTTTCAGCAATTCCATATTGTTCTTTTGTAAGTTTAAAGGTATTTATAATATCTTTGGAGGAGTCTGGCTTTTCCTTCTTGAATATACTAATGATGGAGTTTTTGATTTTAATCCACCAAGGCTCTTTTTGATGAGCTTTAATATACTCGTAATAGTCCATATTTTTAATAGTTCCATCACTAGAAGATACTTTTACCTTAAACATGCTAGTTAGGAATGGGGTAGAACCAACTACTTGTGGATATAGTTCAGGATAAATTGCATCTATTGAGCCTTTAGAGCCATCAAGGTTTACGCCAACCATGGAGGCTAAATCACTAAGATTGCTTGACAATCCACTTCCGGAACTAATTTCTGGAGCTAGGGATACTTCTGCTTTGTAAGTATTTGGCAAGCTAAGTGATATGATAACTCCAATGATAGCCATCGTACCACAGCTTATTCCAAAAGTTATTTTTTTTGACCATAATAATTTAAATATTTGTATCAGGTCAATTTTCTCATTGTTATTTTGGTTCGTTTCCATGTTCTTTTTTATCGTTCCATATTAGCAATATTGGCAATCATTGTTGCGATAGATGCCATACTTGTACCCATTGTTGCAATCTCGGCAGGACTAGAGCGGTGGCGGATCTTGTTAGGAACCACGATTTCACAACCAGGTTGTACTTTGGCTCCTGCACTTACTTTTCCCACCATACCATTCATGTAAATAATGTAGGCTTTGCTCTTGCGGGCTCCGTTGGCAAATCCTCCGGCAGCGTTGATATAGTATTTTGCACTCTTTCCAGCCTCATAGGCTACGGTGTTAGGATACATCACCGATCCATTGATCTTCACGGTTGCATTGTAGCGAGGCAATACCAGTCGGTCGCCCTCACGCAATACGATGTTGGCATCGCTCTCTGGGTCCTTGATAGCCTTGTCAAGCTCGATACCAACGCTGTAGCTGTCTGGTATCTGGTATTTGCGAGCCTGTGCCTTTTCCGACTGCTCACTTACTGCTGTGAAATTTCCTGTTCCGTTAGCAGCCATTTCCATAAGGTTCTGCTGGCGCTGGTCTTGTGCCATTTTCATGGCTGCCTCCATACGCTTGCGCTCTATCTCGTTGGTGCGGCGCTCCAGGCGGGCTCCCTTGATGTAGGCAAGATCAGTTGGGCCACCGGCTGCCTTCAACAGGTCGGTGAGTCGGGCATTGCGTTTGGTCAGGGTGAAGGTTCCGGCAAACATCACCTCACCACCAATTTCTACGTTCTGCTGGTGGGTGTAGCCCGGACTTGAGAATACATATACTTCATCGAATGGCATCAGGGTGAAACCTGGGGTGCCGTCGATTACGAATCCATCCTTCAAGCTCAGTGAATAGGTCTTGCCAATCACACTGTCTGGCTCTGTTGCTGCAGGGTCGTTGGCACGACGGTTTACATTCACCTTCACCGTTGAGGCCTTGTCGGTCAAGCCTCCAGCCTGAAGCACGAAGTCCTCGATGGTCTCGTTGTCGGCATAGCGATAGGTACCAGGATACTGCACCTCACCACGGATAGTGATGGTGCGCTGCTTGATACGGTCCTGTCGGGTAGGGATGAAGAGTACATCATTCTCCTTCAATGGAATGTCGGCTACCTTGCCACTCATGATTCCTGCCAAATCGACTGAAATCACCTCGAGGGTGCGGTCGCTCTTCATACGGTGCATCACGGCGTGCTCGGTGAAGGCTTCCTCGGTAGGTCCCTCGGCATGGGCAACCAGTGTGCGAACGCTGTTCACGTCACCGCCGATGTTATACATACCAGGGCGGAAAACGGCTCCCTTCACCTCTACGGTGTTCTCGTAGCGAGGAAGAATAGAGTCAACGCTAACAGAGTCGCCATCAGCGATATGGAAACTGCTGAAGTCGAATTCCTCCACGTTGAAGACGGCATATTCACGACCAGTCTTGCGGTTCACGCGAACGCTCTTCTTATAGGCGTCGCCAGTGAAACCACCAGTATATTTCAGAATGGAGCTGATGCTCTCATTCTTCTTCATTTCATAAATCATAGGGCGCTTCACCTTTCCGGCAACAGTTACCAGACAGTCGTATGGACCCACCACAATCACATCGTTGTCGGCGAGGCGCACATTGCCGGTAAGCTTTCCGTTGAGGATGTAGTCGTAGATGTCGACAACACTCACCAGCTTGTTGCGGCGATACACCTTGATGTTACGCAGTGTACCCAGTTCATTGGTTCCACCTGCCATATAGAGGGCGTGGAAAACAGTGGCGAAAGCCGATAGGGTATAGGTACCCGGAGTCTTCACCTCACCCATCACGTTCACCATAATGGTCTTGGTCTGTCCCACGGTGAGCTTTATCTGACTGGAACGGTAGCGGCTGCCCACGGTGCGACGTAGCTTGGCATTTGCCTGAGCCACCGACAAGCCGGAAACAGAAACCGGACCATAGCCTTCGATCACGATGTCGCCATCAGGAGTAACCGTGCACTGCATCGACTTCTGCGAAGCACCGTAGATATCCACGTTCACAGCATCGCCAGGACCGAGACGGTAGTTCTGAGGAGTAGCGATATTCATGTTTGGCTCGAAGGAAAGTTCCTTGTTGTTGAAGATATCGCGGCCAAACACCTTAGCTTTTTTCTTTTTCTTCTCAGCGTAGTATTTCTTAACGATAGCAGCGGTGTCGGGATACATACCCTCCATTTCATCCTGCATATCGCCATATTCCTCATCATCCTCATCATAAGTATGGGTGTAGGAATAATCTCTTTCAGGTTGAACACGTAAGTTGGAATAGTTCTCAGATTTCTCATCCATGCCCTTACCGTAGTCGGTACGTGTCTTACCGTTGTTCTGACGAGAACGAGTGTCGTCGGCCACCTGTCCGCTCTGGGCACCGATAGACGACTGTTTCTGCATTTTCTCATACTTACTGCGAACGCGTCTAATCTGTGAGATATTCACGCCGTTCTGCATGAGTTTTGTAACGATTTGAGCATTGGAAGTACCCTTGGCATGTTCTTTTGCGACCATCTGCATAACTTGGTCATCGGTCATAGACTGAGCCATGATGCTTAGTGGAAAAAGCATCACACAAAGGGCTAATAACAATTTCTTCATATATCGATATATTCTTATTCTTTTATATATTAACCGATTTTTCTCGGTTTTATTATAAAAGAGGTAAAAAGTTTTTGTTTGTTCCTTGATTAAGGAACCGAAATTTCCTTTAATCTCTAATTTTTATTCTTTAATTTTTATTCTCTAATCTTTAATCTTTAATCTATAATCTTTACTCATTAATCTTCTCACCCCGAAGGGGGATCGCCCACCCTGTCCCCTCCCCGCGGAGGGGTCCTAATCTTTCCCCAAGCCCCTTTCTTTACATAAAGAAAGGGG
>CAJOPE010000068.1 GCA_905236815.1 uncultured Prevotella sp.
CCCCTTTCTTTATGTAAAGAAAGGGGCTTGGGGAAAGATTAGGACCCCTCCGCGGGGAGGGGACAGGGTGGGCGATCCCCCTTCGGGAGAAGATTATGGATTAAAGAATAAAGATTAAGGATTAAAGAATTTCGGTTCCTTGACAAGGAACGATTGGAGAGTAGAGGAATAACATCCCCTCCATGGGAGGGGCTTGGAGAGGCATCAGTAGTTACATTTTCCCTCCTTAATCGTCTTATATTTATATGAAAAGATTATTAGCTTTAGGCCTCTTTATAAGTGCTGCGATGGGTATGGCAGCACAATCTAATGTTTCGACACAACGACAGTATCTCTCTGGACATGGTTGTGACGATATGGTGAACTGGGATTTCTTCTGTACAGATGGAAGAAATTCGGGTAAATGGACCAAGATTGGTGTACCTTCTTGCTGGGAACTTCAGGGATTTGGAACTTATCAGTATGGAATGCGCTTTTATGGAATTCCTACTCCTGAAGGCATTGCTAACGAGAAGGGTAAATACAAATATGAATTCTTTCTCCCTAAAGAGTGGGAAGGCAAGCAGATAGAACTTGTCTTTGAAGCGGTGATGACAGATGCTAAAGTCACTATCAACGGTAGAAAGGCTGGCAATGGCTTGCATCAGGGTGGCTTCTACCGCTTTACCTATGATGTAAGTGATCGTATTTTCTTTGGAAAGCATAAGAACCGCTTAGAAGTGGAGGTGAGCAAGGAAAGTGCCAGCAAAGAGGTGAATATGGCGGAACGTCGTGCCGATTACTGGAACTTTGGTGGAATATTCCGTCCTGTGTTTGTTGTTGCAAAGCCTGCAGAGAATATCGACCGTGTGGCCATCAATGCTCAGGCTGATGGTTCTTTTGTGGCAGATTGTTTCCTCAATAGAGCTGTGCCTGGAGCTAAGGTGAAAACAGAAATCAAAGGTCTTGGTGAATCGGTAACTTCTGTTACTAGTGATGCTGCCCATATAGACTTTAAGGTTAAAAACCCGAAATTGTGGACAGCAGAAACTCCTAATTTATATACTGCAGAATTTACGCTGATGGATGCAAATGGAAAGGTGCTTCATAAAGAGCAGCAGAAATTTGGTTTCCGTACGATTGAGTATCGCAAGAGCGATGGCGTATATATTAATGGTAAGAAAGTGATCTTTAAGGGAGTAAACCGTCATAGCTTCCGTCCAGAATCAGGAAGAACACTGAGCAAGGCAAAGTGTATTGAGGATGTGAAACTCATCAAGTCTATGAATATGAATGCTGTTCGTCTCTCTCATTATCCTGCAGACCCAGAATTCCTGGAAGCCTGTGACTCCCTCGGACTTTATGTGGAGAGTGAGTTGAGTGGATGGCATTGGGCACATTCCACCATTATCGGACAGCAGTTAGTGAAAGAGATGGTAGTTCGTGATGAGAATCATCCAAGTATCATTTTCTGGAGTAATGGTAATGAGGGAGGTTTCAACTATGAATTGGAACCAGAGTTTTCTCGTTGGGATATTCAGAAGCGTGTGGTGCTCTATCCTTGGGCAAATCGTAATGGTTTCGAGACAAAGCATTATCGTTCATGGGGCGAGACCCAGGAATATATGCGTCAGCCGGAAATCTTTATGCCGACAGAGTTCCTCCATGGACTTTATGATGGTGGTCATGGTGCAGGCTTGAAGGATTATTGGGACATGATGATGAAAAATCCTCGTTGTGCAGGTGGTTTCCTCTGGGACTTGGCCGACGAGGGAGTGGTTCGTACAGACAAGAATAATTATGTAGACTGTATGGGCAATTTCGGAGCAGACGGTATTGTGGGACCTCATTTTGAGAAAGAAGGTTCTTATTATACTATCAAGGAAGTGTGGAGCCCTGTAGAAATCTCCAACTTTAATGCTCGCGAAGGAAAGCTCTTCCTTAAGAATCATTATAACTTCCTCAACCTGAAGACCGTTAAGTTCAACTACGAATATCTGCGAATGCCAAAATATGGCGAGACTACAGAAAAGGTATTGAAGAAGGCTTCCTTTGTAGGACCTGATGTTGAGCCTGGCAAGCAGGGAGAAGTTCAACTTGCTAGTTGCTCGGATTATGATGCACTTCGAATTTCAGCAATAGATAAAGATGGTAATGACATCTTTACCTGGACTTTCAAGGAGGATATGCTAAAGGACGAACTAGTAGTAGACAGAGGTGCTGAATTGCTGGATGAAGCAGAAAATATCCTTGTGAAATCGGGTAAGAATACCTATACTTTCGATAAGAAAACAGGTTATTTGGTGAATGTAGTGGCAAATGGAAAGAAAATCTCCTTGAGCAATGGTCCACGATTCTTTGCTGCAAAACGTAGTGATAGAAGTATGGATCAATTCTATAATCATGATGATAAGGATGCTGAGAAGAAGAAAACCCAATATACAGAATATAAGGACCAAGGACAATTTGATGGCTTTGATGTTCGAAACAATACTGAAGGATTAACTCTTAAGGCATCTTATAAACTAGGTTGTCTCGATAGTGTCTCATGGACTTTCCTTGCTGATGGCAGTGTGAAACTTGCTTATGCTTATAACTTCGGAGGAGTAGTGGATGAGATGGGAATCACTTTCGATTATCCTGAGAATTTGGTGGAGTCAAAACAATGGGTAGGTGATGGGCCTTATCGTGTCTGGCAGAATCGTTTACAGGGCCCTCAGTATGGTGTTTGGTCTAATAAATACAATGATCCAATTCCAGGAGAGAGTTGGGAATATCCAGAGTTTAAGGGATACTTCTCGAATGTAAGTTGGATGCAGATTAACACCAAAGAGGGGAAAATTGGTATCATCACAGATGCAGTGAAAGATGCTGATGGCACTTATGCTGAAACCGAAGAGAGTCGATTAGCTGATTATATTGGAGTGTTCACTCCACGAGATGGTCGTGATCATATCCTCTACACTCTTCCTGAAAGCGGAATCAGCTTACTGAAGGTGATTCCTGCCGTGAGAAATAAAGTGAACACTACAGACTTAAATGGTCCTTCTGCTCAGCCTTACTGGGCTAAGAATGGATGCTTTAAGGGACAAGTTATATTGAAATTCTAAAGCCTTCCCCAACCCTCTCTGGGGCATAGTTATCTTAGGATAGTTACAATGAAAAGAAAGAAATATATATTATTTGCTGCGCTTTCAGCATTACCTTTATCGCTTTTTGCAAGCAATGAGGCTGCACCATTCACCTTCTGGTACTGGATGTATGGTGCAGTTTCTAAACCCGGAATTCATGCCGATTTAGTGGGGATGAAGAATGCAGGTTTGCAAGGTTGCTACTTGATGCCGATTCGCAGTTCAAAAGATAAACCTGAGTTCAAGGGAACTTCTGATCAGCTATCTCCTGAATTCTGGAACAATGTTGATTATGCCTTTCAACAGGCTGATTCCCTGAAACTTGATATGGGTATTCATATCTGCGATGGTTTTGCGTTGGCTGGTGGTCCATGGATTACTGCTCAGGAGAGCATGCAGAAAGTAGCATGGAAAGATACAATCGTTACTATGGCGGATCTCCGAAAGGGTGTCTATTTCCGTGATCCGGAATGTGTGGATAACTATTTCGAAAGTATCGGATGTTGGGCAATGCCTCTTCGAAAGGGACAAACATCGGTATATCCTTTAAGTAAGGCTACTACCTTGACTTTATCCCCTTCTATGACAAGAAATGACAAAGGCGTATTTAGAGCATCTGAGCCAGGAACCATAGATTTTGATTTAGGCAAGATGGCAACTATCCATAGTTTACAGATTGTTCCTTCTGGCAATAATATTCAGAGTCAGCGCGTTAAGGTGCTTGCTTCTAATGATGGTGTAAACTTCTGGTTGGTAAAGCAATTAGAACCAGCCCGACAGGGATGGCAGAGTTATGGCCATGACTTCACCTATTCTATTCCAGCAACAACAGCTAGATATTTTCGCTTTGCTTGGACACCCGAGGGTACAGAACCAGGAAGCGAGGATCTCGACCCAGCTAAGTGGAAGCCGGTTTTGAAACTCAAGGATATTGTTCTGAGCGAAGCACCTCTCATTCATCAGTGGGAAGGTAAGAGTGGAGCTTCCTGGCGCATAGCTGAGGCTACTCCTGCTGAGGAAGTAACTGCAGATGACTGTGTGAAACTGAGCGACCTAGTGTCAATGCAGATGTCTGGTAGAGGCGTCTGGCGACCTGTTGGGAAAAACTTGAAGGGTGTTTCATCAGATAAGAAATCGAAAGATAAGCTCTATCGCGTTCTTTGGTTCTATCATACTTCCACAGGACAAATGAATGCTACTGCAGGCGGTGGTAAAGGCTTGGAAATTGATAAGTTCAACGTGGATGCTGTTGATAAGCTCTTCGATAATTGGTATAAAAAGTTCCTCGACCGTCCTCATTCTTCTGTGGTGAAGTATCTGCACATCGATTCCTGGGAGTGTGGTCAGCAGAACTGGGGATATAATTTCGCAGAAGAGTTTAAGCAAAGAAGGGGCTATGATCTGCTTCCTTATATGCCACTCTATGCTGGTGTTCCAATGGAATCTGTAGAAAAGAGCGAACAAGTGTTACGGGATATCCGATTAACAGTGAATGACTTGGTGAATGATGTTTTCTTCCATCGATTGGAGGATCGTGGGCACAACTACTGGAAGAAGATCTCCCACGAGAGCATTGCACCAACTTTTGTTGCAGATGGATTGGAACATTATAAGTATTCGGATATTCCAATGGGAGAGTTCTGGTTGAACTCGCCAACCCACGATAAGCCAAATGATATGTTGGATGCAATCAGTGGAGCTCATATCTATGGAAAGAATATTGTTCAGGCGGAGGGTTTCACCGAGGTGAGAGGTGTATGGAATGAGACACCTGCAATGGTAAAGCCACTGCTCGACCGTCATTTTGCCTTAGGTATGAACCGCTTGTTCTTCCATGTAGATGCGCATAATCCTTGGATGGACCGTAAACCGGGTATGACACTCGATGGTATTGGTCTTTTCTATCAGCGTGACAATACATGGTATAGTGAGTCAAAAGGCTTCGTTGATTATATCACCCGCTGTCAGAAACTCCTGCAGATGGGACATCCTGTAGTGGATATTGCTGTATTTACAGGCGAGGAAATGCCAAGCCGTTCGCTCACTCCAGACAGAATTGTTGAGATGCTACCAGGTATCTTTGGAAAGGAGAGGGTGGAAAGCGAGCAAAAACGATTGGCAAATGCAGGATTGCCGATGGAGGAGAGTCCGGTAGGGATAAATCACTCTGCGGGAATCTTAGACATGAAAGACTGGACTAACTGTTTGAACGGTTATAAATACGACTGCATCAATAAAGATGCACTGATCGAAGGTTCAAAGGTAGAAAACGGTCGACTGATAATGCCGGGAGGAATTAGCTATCGAATATTGGTATTGCCTGGTAAAACCAAGATGGATCCTTCATTTAAAGGCTATTCGCCTGAGGTGGAGCAGCGTATTGCTGAACTTCGAGAGGCTGGAGTAGTGATTATCGACCAACCTTATACAGCTTCTGATTTCAGTCAATATGGTTTACCAAGAGATGTGGAACTCCCAAAGGGAATGGATTATGCTCATCGCTCATGTGAAGACAAACAAGTTTATTTCCTTACTAACCAGACGAATGAAGCAAGGGATATTCGATGGAAAAACCGTGACAGCAAGAACGAACTTGTTGCTCATTTTGAACCTTATCAGTCGAAATTCTTTATTTGTGATAATATCACGACAGATACAGTGCAAAGAAGCCGTTATTATGATCCTGTAAAGGATGTTAGCGATGTAAATATTTTTAGTGGGACTTCGGGACAGGGAATAAAAGCTGAAGAACCATTGAAGACATCATCTTGGAATTTAGAGTTTGTAGAGAATCAGCTTCAACTGAAATCAGACACACTTCTTGATTGGACCAAACTGTCGGATGATAAGATGAAATACTATAGTGGTAGGGTAGTCTATACCACCCAGTTTGTGATAAAGAAGAAAATCGGAAAAACCACATGGGAAGGATTCGAGGATGCTGTTCTTCTGAACCTTGGCGACGTGCGGGATATTGCCCATGTATATGTAAATGATGTGGATTGCGGTATTGCCTGGACAGCTTCTTACGAAGTGAATATCACAAAGGCATTGAAGAAAGGAAAGAACACTCTTCGGATAGAGGTAGTTAACACGTGGGCGAATGCCTTGAAAGGAACGGATAAGGGAAAAGCTCCTTATGAGGGTATATGGACAAATGCTAAGTACCGAATGAAGGGCGATGAACTTCTTCCTGCCGGACTTCTCGGCTCTTTGAACCTTAAAGTTGTTCCAGGAAAAGGGATGTAAGTCTAATATAATGTGCAGCATTTTAGAATATCGCTGGCAATTAAGTAAATGCTTCTCTGACCAGTAAGCATTCTAAATTGAAAGCAAATAAAATTTTGAATTACGAATTATGAACTATAAATTAATAAGCATGGCATTGCTGCTGGCAACTTCAGCCAGTGCAAAGGTAAAAATGCCTTCTTTCTTTGGAGATGGAATGGTGTTGCAGCAAGAGGCTCCTTGTAATTTGTGGGGAACTGCTAATGCCAATAAGACAATAAAGATAAAAACTTCCTGGGACGGTAAGACCTATAAGGTGAACGCTGACAAACAGGGTAAATGGAAGGCTCAAGTGAATACTCCTGTCGCTGGTGGACCTTATGATATTGTACTGAACGACGGTGAGGATACTCGTTTGAGTAATGTACTTGTTGGCGAGGTTTGGATCTGCAGCGGTCAGTCGAATATGGAAATGCCGATGAAAGGTTTCAAGGGTCAACCCGTGGAGGGGGCCAATGAGGAACTGATTCATGGTAGTGATACTCAGCTACGCTTCTTTACAGTGAAGCGCAATGCTTCTATTACCCCTCTCGACAGTGTGAAAGGTGAATGGAGCGAGGCAACTTCTGCATCTATTCGCCAATTCAGTGCTACAGCATATTATTATGGTAAAGCACTGCGCGGCAATCTAAAAGTACCAGTGGGCTTGATTCTTACCGCATGGGGCGGAAGTGCTGTTGAGGCATGGATGACGGAGGACTGGTTGAAAGCTTTTCCAACGGTGAAGATTCCGAAGACACAGGCTGAGGTCAACAAGACCTATCAGCGTTGTCCCACCGCTTTATATAATGGTATGCTTCATCCTCTTATCGGCTATACAATGCGTGGTGTTATTTGGTACCAGGGGGAGGAGAATGTTAATCGTTCGGCTAACTATGCAGCTCAGTTTGGTGGTATGATCAAGGGATGGCGTGATGAGTGGAAACAGGGAAACTTCCCGTTCTATTACTGTCAGATTGCCCCTTACGACTATTCGCTCATCAACTGGGATTTCAACAGTGCTTTGCTTCGTGAACAACAGAGTAAGGTAGAGAAGGAGGTTGAGAATACCCGAATGGCAGTAATGCTTGATGCTGGTTTGGAATATGGCATTCACCCTCGAAAGAAAAAGGAGGCAGGAGAGCGCTTGGCTCTGCTTTCACTGGCCAATACCTATGGTGTAAAAGGTTTGCCTGATTATGCAACCTATAGCAAGGTTACTTTCCAAAATGACACAGCAGTTGTGGCTTTCGACAGAAGTAAGGAGTGGGTTTATTTCCAGAATGGAACTACCAGCGACAACTTTGAGATAGCTGGTGAAGATAAGGTGTTCCATAAGGCAAAGGTATGGACTTCCCGAAATCGCGTGTATGTTAAGAGCGAGGAGGTGAAGAAGCCTGTAGCTGTGAGATATGGTTTTCACAACTGGGTAAAAGGCGACTTGATGCATGATGGACTGCCAGTCAGTTCGTTTAGAACGGATAATTGGTAGTCTGCCTCCATTCAAAGAATAAACACTTTAAAACGAAATCGAACAACGGATGAAAAGAATAATTATATATTGTATAGCTGCTGCTTTGGCTGTTCAGCCAATAGTAAGTGATGCTTCTGGCAGCTTGCTAATGGTTGACGGTATATCAGGGGCAAGTCAGTTATCATCTGACAAAACAGGAAAACAGCAGACTGATAACAAGCAAAAATCTTCAGGCAATAAGAAAGCTGCAGCAAAGCAGAAATCTTCAGTTGCAACTACTTACTCCTTAGGGGATAGTAATAATAGTAGAGTTTCTGTAGCAGGTCTTTTCCCAATCTCCAATCAAGGTCGACAGGTATGGAACTTTAATCCAGAATGGCGTTTCTTTCTGGGTGATGCTGCCGGTGCTGAGGCTGCAAACTTCGACGATAGTAAGTGGGAGGTGGTTTCAACCCCTCATGGCTTGAAGTTGGAACCTGCTGAGGCGAGTGGCTGTCGCAACTATCAAGGTATTGCATGGTATCGCAAGCAGTTTGTGGCTCCTGCTAATCATCTTATTGTCTATTTCGAGGCTATCATGGGTAAGCAGAAAGTCTATGTCAACGGACAGTTGGCTTCTACCCATTTTGGTGGTTATCTTCCAATCATCATCAACCTTGATAAGATGGGTGTGAAGAAGGGGGACAAATGTGTGATTGCTGTACAAGCAGATAATTCAGATGATAAATCCTATCCTCCAGGCAAGTTACAGACACAGCTTGATTTTTCCTATCATGGAGGTATTTACCGTGATGTGTGGCTCATTGCCCGTAACCCTGTTCACATTACAGATGTGATTGAGGAGAATAAGCAGGCAGGTGGAGGCGTCTTCGTGCATTTCGACAAAATATCCGAAAAGCAGGCCGAGGTGTATGCGAATACTGAGGTGCGCAACAGTGATGGCAGAACGCATACCGTGAGTGTGGAGCAAACTCTGCTGGATGCTAACGGAAAAGTAGTGAAGCGAGTTGCTTCTAAACTGCAGTTGAATGCTGGCGAAGCAAAAACTCTTACCCAGAAAATGTTGGTGAAGCAGCCAAACCTTTGGTCGCCGGAGTCGCCTTATCTCTATCAACTTGTTACTCGAGTAAACGAGGGAAAGACCACCCTCGATGGTGGCATGACCAAGTTGGGTATCCGCAGTTTCGAGTTCAAGGGCAAGGAAGGCTTTTGGCTCAACGGTCATAAGTATCGACAGTTGGTAGGAGCCAATCGCCATCAGGATTTTGCTTATGTGGGTAATGCCCTTCCAAATAGTCAGCAGTGGCGCGATGTGCTCCGCTTGAAGGAGTGCGGTTTCAATATTATTCGAACAGCCCATTATCCACAGGATCCTTCGTTTATGGATGCTTGTGATGAGTTGGGCATCTTCATTATTGTGGCTACTCCAGGCTGGCAGTATTGGAACAAGAAAGAGAAGATTTTCGAGGAGCGTGTGATGCAGAACACTCGTGAGATCATTCGCCGTGACCGCAATCACCCATCCGTCTTGATGTGGGAACCTATTCTCAACGAGACCCCTTTCCCTGAGGATTTCGCCCTTCGTTCACTTCAGGTTACCAAGGATGAATATCCTTATCCTTACCGTCCTGTGGCTGCAGCTGATATGAACTCTAAGGGTGTTCGAAAAAATTATGATGTGGTTTATGGTTGGCCAGGTGATGATGAAAAGAGCGATAAACCAGAGCAGTGTATCTTCACCCGTGAGTTTGGTGAGTATGTGGATGACTGGTATGCGCAGAACAACCTTAATCGTGCGAGCCGAAGTTGGGGCGAACAGCCAATGCTCACGCAGGCGATGTCGCTTGCTAAGACTACCGAGGAACTCTATCGCACAACTCCTCAGTTCATCGGCGGTGCTCAGTGGCATCCTTTCGATCATCAGCGTGGCTATCACCCAGACCCATATTGGGGTGGCGATTACGATGCTTTCCGACAGGCCAAGACTGTGAAATATTTCTTTGAGAGTCAACGTGCTGCATGTGCGAAAAATGGTGAGGAACATCCAATGGTTTATATAGCCCATGAGATGAGTCAGTTCAGTGACAAGGATGTGGTGGTTTTCAGTAACTGCGATAGTGTAAGGTTGAGCATCTATGATGGCAGCAAGAGCTGGACACTTCCTGTAGAGAAGATTGCCAATAGCAATGTTGACTATCCTCTTTATCTGACAGGTTTCTCAAAGCCAACCATCTTCAAGAATGTGTGGGATTTCTGGGAAGCTCGTGAATTAAGCTATAAGCAGCGTAACTGGCAGAAAGTGAACCTTGTTGCCGAGGGTATTATAGATGGCAAGGTGGTTTGCACGATGAAGAAGATGCCTTCCCGCCGAAGCAACAAACTTCGTCTGTCGGTGGAGGAGATGGGCAGAAAACTCGTTGCTGACGGTTCTGATTTTGTAGTTGTGGTTTGCGAGGTGACTGATGATAATGGTAATGTGCGTCGATTGGCGAAGGATAACATCCGATTTACTATCGAGGGTGAAGGCGAGATTATAGGTGACAATGTCGATATCAATGCGAATCCTCGTGCAGTGGAGTGGGGAAGTGCCCCAATCTTGGTCCGCTCTACCCGAAAGGCTGGTAAAATCAAGATTCATGCCGAAGTACAGTTCCCAGGATTGCATGCTGCACAGCCTGCCGATTTGGAATTTGAGTCTGTGCCATACGATGGCGAGTTCTGTTTCATTCCTCAGCAGCGTCCTGCTGTCTCTGCAGAACCAAAGAAGAATTCTGCATCAGCAGTGAAGGTAGATGAGAAAAAGCGTAATCAGCTGTTGGAGGAGGTAATTCAGCAGCAGGCAGACTTTGGAATTACGAAATAAGCTGGATAATACTTGATGTGTTGCAATGCATAAGTTGGTGTTTTGTTTAACAACAACTTATGTTTTGTAGAACAACACTTGATGTTTTGCAACACCTCAAGATAGTATTGAAAATGTAAAGACTTTAAGTTATCAAAATAATAATTTTCTTTCGTTTTGATAAAAAAAGTGGCAAGGAAGTTTCTCTTTGCTGCTTTTTTTGTAACTTTGCGTCCAGAATATTGCAACCTTAAAAAGAATTATGGGAGGTATTTTTGGAACAATCGAGGTCAGAAGTTGTATTGATGATCTCTTTTATGGAACTGATTACAATTCACATCTAGGCACAAAACGTGCAGGTATGGTCACCTTCGACAGGGAGAAGGGTTTTTCCCGCTCCATCCACAGTCTGGAACACAACTATTTCCGTTCGAGATTCGAAGATGAACTAGAATCTTTCACCGGCAATGCCGGAGTGGGTGTCATAAGCGACACCGACCCTCAACCTATCATTATTAACTCGCACCTTGGCCGCTATGCCGTTGCAACAGTGGCCCACATCACCAACCTTCGTGAAATAGCCGATGACTTGCTCAAGCAGCGTATGCACCTGAGTGAGATGTCGGCTAATAACATTAATCAGACGGAGATGGTGGCGCTGCTCATCAATATGGGCAACACATTTGTCGAGGGTATTAATAATGTTTATGAGAAGATAGAGGGTTCCTGCTCAATGGTTATCCTCACCGAGGATGGTATCATTGCTGCGCGTGATTTCCTTGGTCGAACACCTTTAGTAATTGGGCAAAAAGAGGGCGCCTATGCTGTGTCGAGTGAAACTACGTGTTTTCCGAATCTCGACTTCAAGACGGTGCGTGATGTTGGTCCTGGTGAGATTGTCCGCTTGCGTGCTGATGGAATGGAAGTGCTTCAGAAGGCACAGGAAGAAGAACAAGTTTGTTCCTTCCTGTGGGTTTACTACGGCTTCCCAACCAGTTCCTACGAGGGTATCAACGTAGAGGATGTGCGTGAGCGTAATGGTGTGCTGATGGGACAAGATGATGATACCGAGGCTGATTTGGTTTGCGGTATTCCTGACTCTGGTGTGGGTACAGCATTGGGTTATGCCGAAGGCCATGGCATCCCATATAAGCGTGCTGTTCTGAAATATACTCCAACCTGGCCTCGCAGCTTTACACCAGGAAATCAGTCACGACGCAACCTTGTTGCCAAGATGAAGTTGATTCCAAACAAGGCGATTCTCGAAGATAAGCGTGTCGTATTCTGCGATGACTCTATTGTTCGCGGTACTCAGTTGCGCGATAATGTGCGTACTTTCTTTGAGTATGGAGCCAAGGAAGTACATGTTAGAATCTCTTGTCCACCATTGGTATATGGTTGTCCATTTATCGGTTTCACTTCTTCCAAGAGTGATTTGGAGTTGATTACCCGAAGAATTATCAAGGATTTTGAGGGAGATGATGCAAAGAATCTTGATAAGTATGCTACTACAGATTCTCCAGAATATACCCGTATGGTAGAGGAAATCCGCAAGCGTCTTGGCTTGTCAACCCTCCGTTTCAACAAGATAGAAATGCTTATCGATAGCATTGGCTTGCCAAAGAGCAAAGTCTGCACCCATTGTTTTGATGGAAGCAGCTATTGCCATTGCCGTTGTAAGAAGAAATAAAAATTCTATTAATCGACAGACAAACTGCTCAAAAACTTGAGTGGATTGTTTATGAGTCTGATAATTTAGGGTGCTCAATACTTTTTTGAGCACCCTAAATATATATTCGGCTTATGCGTAATCCCATTCTTGTCTTTTATAAAGCACATGCAGATCACCTGCAAGGATAATGGAGATGACCTGCAAATGCAATGGAGATGACCTGCAAGGTTAATGGAGATCACCTGCAAATGCAATGGAGATGACCTGCAATACTACATGGATGCTATTCATCTATAAATTATACTTTTTTTGTAATTTTGTTTTTGTTTAAATAAAAATTACTACCTTTGTAGGCGCATGAAGAAAATCATAGCTATAGTGTGCCTAATCTGTTGCTGTATTCCAGGATTCTCCCAGGAATATGGGGATTATATTATTCAGCATTATGGTGAAGATGAGGGACTTCCGAATAATATTGTCAACAGTTGTTTGCAATCGGAAGACGGATTTATGTGGTTTGGTACTTGGTATGGACTAACCCGCTTTGATGGTCGACATTTTCAAAATTATACTACAGCTTTTTCAAAAGTTTCCGACCAGCCACCTCGCAAGATAGAGACGATGGTGGAGGATGGTTGTGGAAACATCTGGATAAAGACAGTAGACTGGAAATTATCGGTTTTCTTTAAGCAGAATGAGCGTTTTGAGGATGTCTATGACGAGCTCAAGAAATACTCCCACAATCTGCAGATTATCAAGATTCAGCGTTTTCAGAATCAGGTACTTCTGCTTACCAAGGATAAGAACCTTCTACTTGCTTCCACCTCACCAGAAGGAAAAATTAAAGTGATGCAGATTGCCAGCAGCAGGGGAGTGGTGAATACCCTCAATGCCCAGCTGAAAACCGATTTGGTGGATGTGCGCAATGGCTATGCCTCCTTTGTGGGAAAAGACTATAAGATTTCTGCTGTGAAGCTGAAGAAGGGAATGAAAACCGATAAAGGCTTCTGGAAAACTTATTTCCTGAAATGGCAGAAAGCACAAGACCAACTAATGGCAAGTTTGCCTCGCACGCTTTTCGGGCGTATCACAGATGCCAGAGTCATCCATGCTGGTAAGCGCCATGGTGACTTCTATCTCACTGAATCGGGTGAACTATTCTCCAGTAAATATAAAGATCTTCCGAAAGGTAAATATCTCAGTATGTCGTATGATGCAAAGAACGATGTGCTGTGGCTTGCCACCACTAATAATGGTGTGGTTAGAATCGTGTTCCCTCCAAGTCAGTTCCGTTTGATCGGATTGCCGTTGAACAAGGATAATGGTGTGCGCTCGCTCTACCAGTTTGCCAATGGCGATGTATGGGTGGGTACCCGAAGCAAGAACCTCTATGTACTTGATGCTACAGGAAAAATGAAGTCGTGCTTCTCGTTCGACAAATACCACATCGGCAGTGTGTATAACATTATGCGCGACAGCCGTGGGAATATCTGGCTCTCCACCAAGGGAGATGGATTAGTGAAGGCAGTTCCTGATGCTTCACAGAGCTCTGGCTATCGCTTTGAACATTATAAGCATGATGCAAGTAAGCCATCCTCTATCAGCGGTAATAATGTGTATGTTACCTATGAGGATAGCCGTCATCGCATTTGGACAGGAACGCTTGATGGAGGCTTAAACCTGATAGAAGAGAATAGAGGAACAACCACCTTTATTAATAAGTACAGTGGACTGAAAAACTATCCAGGTTATGGTCTGTATATGGAGGTGAGAAATATGGCTGAGGATGCCCATCATCGCATGTGGGTGGGCACTATCGACGGTTTGATGTCGTTCAGCACCGATTTTAAGCGTCCTTCAGATATCCATTTTGAGAGTTATCGCAAGACAGAAATCAGTACGTTAGCCAATAGTGATATTTACTCACTCTTTGCCGACCGTAAGCATAATGTGTGGATTTGTACCTTTGGTGGAGGGCTAGCCGAGATAACAGGAGTGGATGAAAAGACCCGCCTGCCAAAGTTCCACCGCATAGGCGCAAAGGAGGGCTTGCAGGACGATGTGATTATCTCTCTGCTTGAAGATCGAAAAGGACAACTTTGGTTGGGCAATGCCCGAGGATTGTCGGTGTTTGATCCTGCCACCAGACGTACCCGAAATTTTGGAAGAGTAAATGGTTTCCCGAATATTAAGATGGAGGAAACGGTCTCTATGCTTAATAGTAATGGCGAGGTGTGGTTTGGTGCCAAGGAAGGAATTCTCGCATTTAACCCATCCCATTTGAAATCCTCCATCTCGGAATATCCTGTCTATATCGTCAACTGTGAAATTAACAACCAGGATATCCGCTCATTTGTTGAGCGCCCTGTGCTAGAAGGTTCTATTACCTATGCAGATAAGTTGGTGCTTCGCCATAATCAGAACATGTTCACCCTTGAGTTTGCTGCTCTCAACTATGCCAGTCAGAGACAGATAACCTATCGCTACATCCTTGAGGGATTCGACCACGAATGGCACTACAGTGGAAGAAACCGCATTGCTTCCTACACCAATGTACCACCAGGCACCTATTCTTTCCGCGTTGAGGCGATGGATGCCTCTAATCCAGAGATGCATAGCAGCCGAACTATAGAAATAAAGATATTGCCACCATGGTGGGCCACCTGGTGGGCATATACCATTTATTCCATTCTTTTCCTTATTCTGCTCTATCTGGCGATACGCTATGCTCGCTATCAGATTCGACTGAAGAATGACATTTACATTCAGTCGAAGATAACAGAATTCAAGCGACAGTACGAGATGGAACAAGAGGACGCCCGCTTCTTGGAGCAGGTAAACCTGATAATTAGTGAAAATATTACAGCTCCTGATTTTGACATTGATATGATTGCACTGAAACTTGGTATGAGTCGCAGTGCATTCTTTAAGAAATTGAAATCACTCACCACACAGTCGCCGTCCGATTTTGTAAAGGACTATAAATTGCGCCATGCTGTGGAGATGTTGAAGAATAGCGATTTGAGTATTAGTGATATAGCCTACCAATCAGGTTTTAGCGATGTGGGATATTTTGGTAAGTGTTTTCATAAGAAATACGGAATGTCACCACGTAGTTTTAGAACAACAGCTTCAAAATAGGTGAGGGGGTTGCAAAAAATAGTGTGAATTTTTGTTGATTTAAAAATTTTTGTTATTTTTGTGATTACAAAACTTAAAAACTTAAGTCTATAAATAGATAAGTTAGCTTATAATAAACCTAAATAGGAAATCTGACCATGACTTTTAAGTCAATAAATGTAATTGCGTTAGTCGCATTGCTAGCAATGCCGCTGATGCCTGTAAATGCCCAGACAACCCAACGTTATCACGTTGCCGCCTGTGACTGGATGATGCTGAAGCGCCAGAAACTCGGAGAGTTTGCGCTGACCCGCACCATCGGTGCAGATGGCGTGGAAATGGATATGGGACCTCTTGGCAAGCGGGTACTCTTCGACAATCAGTTGCGCGATGAGAAGCAGGCAGCAAAGTTCCTGCACTATGCCGACAGTTTGGGGGTACAGGTTCCATCGGTAGCAATGAGCGGCTTTTTTGCTCAGAATTTTGTAACGAGAAAAAATTATAAAGATCTTTTAAATGATTGTTTTACAACGATGCACAAATTCCGTGCCAAGGTGGCTTTTCTTCCGTTAGGTGGAAGTGGAGAAGACTGGAAAGTTAAGGGCGCTGACAGAGACTCTTTGGTTTCGCGCTTGAAGACAGCCGGCGATATGGCCGAGAAGGAGGGCGTTGTTATAGGTATTCGTACTGGTCTGGATGCAAAGGAGAGTAAGAAATTGCTCAAGGCTGTAGGCCGCAAGTCAATCAAGATCTACTATAACTTTCAGGATGCAGCCGATAACAATCGGGATATCTGCAAGGAGCTTCGCCAACTTGGAGCTAAGAACATTATTCAGATTCATGCCAGCAACACCGATAGTGTGTTGCTCAAGGATGATCCTGAGATAGATATGAAAAAAGTAAAGGCCACTCTTGATAAGATGAAATGGAGTGGATGGCTAGTGGTAGAGCGAAGTAGAGACGTTAAGCGAGTTCGTGATGTAAAGTACAACTATGGAAGCAACGTTCGTTACCTTAAAGATGTATTTGAATGTAATAAATAATAAATATGTTAAACTTAAAACGTTAAAGTATGAACAAAAATCATTTCTTTGCAAGACGTGGCGTTGGAAGCTTTGCTATGGCAGCATTGGCTACAATGTTCCTCAACTCTTGTGCGATTGATGGATTTGACGATCAGGAGAAGTTTGACAGTGGCGTTACAGGTCAGCAGCTTGTATCCCCAGAACTGTCAGCATCTTCTTTCTCAAACCAGGTAAATGCGGATGGTACCGAAAGTGTTCACGTAAGCTGGACCGTTATTATGGGCGCTGGAGGTTATGAGTGTAAGGTGTATAATGTAAACGATCCTAGCAAGCCTATCGAGGTGTTGAACGACACTGTTGATGGTGCTGCTTTCAATTTCCCACGTGCCGAGGATACCGATTATCAGGTATATGTTCGTACATTGGGTAATGTTGCCAAGAGCAATACTGATGCTCCAGAGGCATCACAGATTTCATATACTACTTTGGTTCCTGCACAGATGGTTCCAAATGGATCTGATATCGCTGAGTGGATCAAGGCTAATTTCAAAAATACAAATGACGAGCAGGCTTTCGAGTTGGCTGCTGGTGGCACTTACACTCTAAAATCTGTTCTCGATTTCGGTATGCATAAGGTTACTCTTCGTGGTAACAGAAATGGTCATGCTCTTGTAACTTATGGAGAGGAAGGCCGTCTTGAGACTTCTGCTAAGTTGAAGTTGAAGTTCATTAATTTCGATTGTACAAGCGCTAGTAAGAGCGAGGCAGTCATCACTATGTCTGATGAGCCTTCTTCAGCAGCTTCAGCAGCTTCTCAGGGTATTAAGAATGGCAAGGATAATAAGATTGCTAATTGCTATGTGCTTAACGATCCTATTATTGTTGATGAGTGTGCATTCAAGAATGTTCCTTGCGAGTTCTTCTGTGTAGGAAAGCACCCTTGGGGTATTGCTGATATCCGTATCACAAACAGTGTAATTCAGATGAGTACTGATGGCTCTAAGTATAGCAATGGCTCTTTCCTGAGTGCATATTCTCACGGCTATGTTGGTCCTGATGGTTCTGAGTTCTACAATGGCTGTATTAAGGATATAACAATTAAGAATAGTACAATCTACAATACACTTGACAACACAAAGAACTATTTCATTCGTTTTAACAACAAGGATATTGACCGTGTATTTACTCAGGCTGATGGTAATGTTAATATCTCTAACAATACTATTGCCCGTGTATTCAGTGGTAAGAAATTTGCCGACCGTACTCCTAACTTGGCAAAGTATGTTATCACGATGCAGAATAACGTAATGGTCGATCTTTTCAGTCTTCAGAAGTTTATCCAGGGCAACTGTACAAAGACAGGCGTACTTCAGGGTACTAACACAATCTGGGGTATTAATACTACTATTGATGGCACAGATAAGGATAAGTATGCTACAGAAGAGAATCCTGGCTTCGGAATTGACGAGTTGAGCAAGTCACTTGATCTTTCTCAGGCTAACTTCGGTTTGAATCTCAAGCCAACAGGTGCTATATCAAGCAAGGTGGGTGACCCACGTTGGTTGAAGTAATACTAACGAAGTAAAAGACAAACGATATGAAAAGAAAATATATAAAGACATTAGCTTTAGGTTTGGCGTTGACCTGTGCTGCTCCAGCAATGGCTCAGAGCCAGAAAACCTATATGGGTACTATTGTTGACTCAGAGGGTAATCCTGTAATTGGTGCAACAGTACGTATTCCTGGCACTAATTTTGCAACAACTACCGACCTTGATGGTAACTATGCCCTCAGAGCCCCTGAAGGCAAGCAACTAACAGTTTCCTATATCGGTCTTGAAGATGCAAAGACTGTTGGTGGCCGCTTACAAATGAAGAACTCAGATAACGACTTGAATGAAATCGTTGTTGTAGGTTACGACTCACAGAAAAGAGTTCACTTGACAGGTGCTGTTTCTTCAGTTCCTACCGACGAGATGTTAGACCTCTCTAATGGTGGTTTGGCTGCATCTCTCTCTGGTTTGGTTAACGGTGTAAGCATCAGTGGTGGTACAGCTCGTCCAGGCGAGAACTCACGTATTTACATCCGTGATACCAATGCCTTGGCAGAAGTCGGCTCTGTAGCACAGGAACCATTGTTCGTTATTGATGGCTATATCTATCCTAATGATGTAAAGGTAGGTAATACTTCAGAGAACTTAGGTGCTCAGGCTTTCAATAACTTGGATGCTTCTGAAATCGAGAGTATTTCTGTATTGAAGGATGCGAGTGCTGCCGTTTATGGTGCTCGTGCTGCTAACGGTGTTATCCTCGTTACAACTAAGAGAGGTAAGATCGGTGCTCCACGTATCAGCTATAATGGTTCATTCGGTTTCACTGATGAGGTATCTCGTCCTAAGATGCTGAGTGCTTACGAGTATGGTCGTCTTTATAATGCAGTAGCTGCTGCTGATCCAACAAAGACAGGATCCCTTAACAAACTAACTGGTTTGTATCAGGCTGATGAGTTGAATGCGATGAAAGACTTAAACTATGATTTACTTGACAAGTACTGGCAAACTGGTATGACTCAGAAACATAGTATTAATGTAAGTGGTGCTAACGATAACGTAAACTATTTCGCAGGTCTTTCTTATTTTGATCAGGATGGTAACCTTGGTAAGTTGGATTACAACCGCTGGAACTACCGTGCTGGTGTTGATGTAAAGATCAATAAGTGGTTAGGTGCTAGTTTGCAAGTATCAGGTGATCATGCAAAGAAGAATACCCCTCTTGTAAAGGTGGGTGGTACTAATGCTGAAAAGGACTACGGTTTGTTGCTCACTCGTCCTACTTATCTTCCAGAGACAGTGAACGGCTATGATATTCTTCCTTATGGCGTTCCAAATTCTAAGGCGAATGATAGTCAATTGTATGCTTTCGATGTTCTTCAGAACGATGGTGACTATAAGCGTAATATGACTTCTAACCTTAATGTCAATGGTAGTGTTAGCTACGACTTTGGTTGGAGCAAAGTATTGCAAGGTTTGAAGTTGAAGTTCTCTTACAGCAAGAGTATAAACACTGATAAGGGTAACGAGTATGGTTCTTCTTATACACTTTACAATATGTTGGAGCGTTATGGAAGTGGTAGTCACTTGTACACTCCTGTAGGAGGTGTAGATCAGAGCAATCTTGCAGACAAATCCAACTATAGCGCACTTAATATTGCAAATGGTAACTATTTGTCTCGTTCATCTAATCGTACAGATAACTATCAGATCAACTTCACAGCTTCTTATGCTCGTGATTTCGGATTGAACCATATTCAAGCTTTGTTCTCAGTAGAGAAGAGTGAGGCAGAGAATGAGTATCAGACAACTCAGCGTGAGAAACCATATCCATTTACAACTGGTCAGTCTAACTCTGCTAGTGGTGATCTTTCTGGTGTGTTCACACGTTCAGAATCTGGTACACTCTCTTATATTGGTCGCTTGAACTATGCTTGGGCAGATAGATATCTTTTGGAGGTTTTGGTTCGTTCTGATGCTTCTACAAAGTTTGCTCCAGAGAATTACTGGGGTACATTTCCTGCAGCCAGTGCTGGTTGGGTAATGAGTGAGGAGCCTTGGTTCAAGAAGGCTTTCTCTGCAATCGACTTCTTTAAGTTGCGTGGATCTTTCGGTCTTACAGGTCGTGATAATACTGCGCCTTGGCAGTGGATGCAGGTTTACGCACAGGATGCTAATAAGGGTGTTGTATTCGGTGAGGGTACTGGAAATCCATCTGGCAACCGTGTAACTATTAACAAGAACAATTCAGCTGTAAACCGTGATGTACACTGGGATAAGGACTACAAGATGAACCTTGGTTTGGATGCTCATTTCTTTGCTCAGCGTCTTTCTTTGAGTTTTGATGCTTATCGTGAGTGGAACCGTGAAATGTTGATGAACCTCGCACAGAATGTTGAATTTACAGTTGGAACTCAGAGTGCTGCTGTAAATAAGGGACAATTGGATCAGTGGGGTTATGAACTTTCATTGAACTGGCACGACAATATTGGTAAGGACTTTAAATATAAGGTTGGTATCAACACAGGTTACTCCGATAACAAGGTACTTGATATGGACTTCAAGACTGACTACTATTATCGTCAGATTAAGTTGAATGGCCGTTCTGATATTGGTTTGTGGGGTATGCAATGCATTGGTATGTTCCGCAGTTTCCAGGATATCGATGAATACTTTGAGAAATACCACATTACTTCTTATATGGGTAAGACAAAGGATCAGGTTCGTCCTGGTATGTTGATTTACAAGGATGTACGCGGTGCTCAGCACATTGATGCAAATGGCGTTGTAACTTATGATGGTCCTGATGGTATTGTTGATGAGGAAAACGACCAGGTTGAGTTGGGTCACCGTTCAAATATGTATGGTGCAACAATGAACCTTAGTGCGGAATGGAAGGGTATTTCCTTGACAGCACAGGTTGGTGCAAATTGGGGTGGCTATACAACATTGCCAGCTTCAGCTATCAAGCCTTTTATCGCAGGTCAGACAGCTGATGACGTTGAGTGGATCAATATGCCTTCTTTCTGGAATGTCGACAACATGTATTCTTATGAGAATATTTACGATGCACAAGGTAACTTGGTAGTTGCTCAAAATCGTGATGGTTTGTATCCAAACTTGGCTTATTCTTCTGTTAACTCAGTTACTTCAAGTTTCTGGCGTATCAGTTCTGCTCGTGTTGCTTTGAACCGTTTAACATTGGCTTATTCTGTTCCTAAGGCATTCCTAGCTGGTCTTGGTATTGGTTTGCAGAGTGCGCGTTTTAACGTTACAGCTCAGAACCTTCTTGACTTCTATAATCCATATCCAGATAGTTTCACTACTCCATTGGCTGGTAGCTATGGTAGCTATCCTAACCTCCGTAAGTGGACTATTGGTGTAAATCTCACATTCTAATTTAAAGTGGATATAACAATGAAAAATTTAAAATATATTGGTCTTGGCATTGCTGGAGTGCTGACTCTTGCTTCATGTAGCGACTCTTTCCTGGAGGAAAAGAAGAACTATGATAATGTCACTCCTGAGCTTTATGAGTATTATAGTGGCTGTGATGCTCGTGTTAACGATGTTTATTCTTGGTGTTTGCCAGCAGTAAACGATCAGACATGGAAGTTCCCTTCTATGGGTAATGCTGATAATGCTAGTAAGTCTACTGAGGAGTATTGTGGATTTAGTGATTTCGTAAATCCTCAGATAGAGCTGACTTCTCTTTCTGCTACAAATAGTGTTCCTGATTATATTATGGGTACTCCAAATAATATTCAGGAAGCTGTATATGGTCGTATTCGTAACATTAATGATGTTATTAAGGGCATAAAAGGCAGCAAGGGAATTACTGATGAAGAGAAGAATCAGTTACTTGGTCAGGTTTATTTCTTCCGTGCATGGTGCTATTACAATCTCTTCAAATGGTACGGCGGTGTTTCTATTGTTACAGATGTTCAGGATCCTATTGAGGGTGTTACTAACCCACGTCAGCCTGCTCACGTTGTAAAAGATTCAATTCTTTCGGATTTGAATAAGTCTGCAAAGATGTTGGAGGCAAAAACTGCACATGGTGGTTGGACCGGAAATGATTATGGTCGTGTAACTTCTGGTACCGCTTTGGCTTTGAAGGGCCGCGTATTATTGCTTTGGGCTAGTCCATTGTTCAATCGTTCAAATGAAGAGAAGCGTTGGACAGATGCATATGATCAGATGTCAGAAGATAAGAAGATAATCGATGCTTGTGGCTATGGATTGTATACAGAATCTGGTGTTAATGCAAAGGGTTTTGCCCACATGTTTGCCACAACAACCCAGAATCCTGAGGCTGTATTTGTAACCCTTTACAACAACATCATTGGTAGAGGTTTGGATAACCAAAAGAACAATCCTTGGGAACGTTCTATTCGTCCTTCAAATGCAGGTGGTAGTGGTAAGGCACCAGCCGACTTGCTTGTGGATATGTTCCCAATGGAGGATGGTAAGATTCCTGCAAATACTGGAACTTATAAAAAGCTGGAAACTTCATCACTCAGTTACGACAAGAGTGTTCCTTTTAAGGAGCGTGACCCTCGTTTCTATCGTACATTTGCTCTTCCTGGTTATCGTTGGGCTTATAACGGAGATGCTTCTGTGATTGATGCTAATAATCCATCTGAAGGTGCAAATTATGCTCTTTGGAACTATGTATGGTACCAGTCTAAGGCTGATCAGGATGATCCTGAAAGTGGAAAGACTTATGGAGCTGACAATTTGTTGTTAAATAAGCAGGGTGTTTATGTGCGCAAGAAGAGTGATGATCTTGATGTAAATTCTGCACCTTGTTATCAGTTCTCGAACAGCAACACAGGTTATGGTGCAGATCCATATTATTCTGCAGCTCCTTTGATGGAAATTCGTTATGCTGAGGTTATCTTAAACCTTGCAGAGGCTGCTTGTGGTGCAGGTAAGTTAGGAGTGGCTGTTAATTATTTAAAGCAGATTCGTCAGCGTGCTGGTTACACAGCAGATAAAAATTTTGGCTTACAGGCTAATCTTAAGTCAAATCAGGCTGCATGTATGAGTGCTATCCTCTACGAGCGTCAAATTGAGTTTGCTTACGAAGGAAAGCGTTTTGATGATATGCGTCGTTGGTTGCTCTTTGATGGTGGTGTATCATTTGATAAGATCGATGGCTGCCCTAGCACTTGGAAATTAACTGGATGGGGTGGTAACACCTGTACTTGGTTAGGTTTTACTCCTTTCAATGGTCAGCGCCGTGATAAGATAGAATTCCGCGTAGCTGATGAGTATGGCCAGGGTGGTACAACAGTTAATTCTGATCCTATTGCTGGAGTTAGCCGTGAGGGTTATGCTGTAGACCTTCGTAAGGATCTTAAGGACCAGAATTTGAAACTTGAGGAATGGTATAAGAAAAACTTGGTTCGTATCAAGCAGAAGGGTGATAGTCGTTCATCAGATCATAGTGATTTGTATGTTAACTTCCGCCCTAACTACTACTTCCTTGGTTTCCCACAGGGTGCTATGAATACAGCTAAGCAATTGGAGCAGACTATCGGTTGGGGTAACTCAAACGCAGGTGGTGCTAACGGTACATTCGACCCATTGGCTAATTAATTCGGAATAATTAATTAGTTCGTACATATATTTCGAGGGAAATGATGTTAAGTCATCATTTCCCTCGTTTTTTTTAATAATTCTGTTCTTTTATTACAAAAAAAAGATTATCTTTGCAAGTAACATTTAAATCATCTAAAATCTAATAATGTAATAGGCTTATGAAAAAAGTATTTACTCTTATTTCCGTTGCTATGTTGGCAATGAGTATGAATGCTCAAGACAAGTATGAGGCTGCTCCAGGAGCTGCTGCTGCTTCTGAAATTTCAGGTGCAAAGTTCTCTGGTACCGACTTGATCGCAAACATCTCTACAACTAATGTTACTGTAAAAGCAGTTTCAAGTAAGACTCCTCTTAGAACTAATACTTCAGGTTTAACTCAAAACACATGGGATAAGTGGAGCGATGCTAAGTGGGATGTAAAGAGTATTAAGATTAGTGACAAATATAATTTCAATTATGTTCAGGGAGGCGGTGTTCCTTATACCTCATTTAAGTCTAAGACTGTTGAGACAGATGGAACTCCTACCGGTGATTACGATCCTGAGTATACTTATTATTCTCCAGATGGAACAGCTGGTTTCCCTGTAAGTGGCGAATATGTAGAATTTACTGCCAAAAAGGCTGGTATGTTCAAAATTGGCTTCTGGGCAAACAAAGGTGGTAGCCGTAAACTCTATATTGTTAAGAAGTCTGATAAGAAAGCCTTAAACTATGCTAATGGTGAGTATAAAGTTGAAGGTTATATCAATGGATGGAATGATGCAAATGGCAATAAGGCATTTATCGAATCTATTCCTGTAGTTGACTATGTTATTGGTGCTACAGACATTCCTAATGGTACAGACGACCAGGGTAAGGCTAGAACATTTAATCAGCAGGGTCAGCCAAAGTTTGCTTGGTTCGTATTTGATGCTAAGGCAAATGAGACTTATCAGATTTTCGGTTCAGACTGGCAGTTTGGTTTTCAGGGATATGAGTTCACTGTAGGTGGTACTATCAAGAACTATACTCCAAAGGATCCTGTTGCAGGTATCTTCAGTGTTGCTGCAAATCCAACAGCTGAACTTGATGCTCCTGTTTACAACCTCGCAGGTCAGAAGGTTGGTGAAGACTACAAGGGTGTAGTTGTCAAGAATGGAAAGAAATTCGTTCAGAAATAATATACCTATGAAAATATAAGAGGAGTGTGCAAGGCACTCCTCTTCTTTTACTATTTTAGGCGATACGTTAAAGGAAATATTGTACGAGAATATTCCCTTAATAAATGAAAAACAACTTATAAATTATTTTATTATGAAGAAAACTTTACTTCTAGCTTCTGCAGCACTTTTTGCTGCAAGTTTATCAACTAGCGCAGCTGATGTTGTTACAGATACAACATTGACTTACGATTTTGTAAAGGCAGGTGCACCTGCATTAACTTTTGTAAAGGCAAATTGTAAAGTACCTTTCTATGCTTTTGAAAAAGAGGGTAAAGATGACAGTAAACGTCAGGATTATGTTGGTTTGGAAGTTGATGCAGCTTTTAGTGCAGCATCTGGCTTACCAACAGAATGGCATGTATGGTCAAGAAACAATCCTCGTATGAATTCTACGATCTATGATGACGGTTTCAGAGCAGGTTCTGATCGTAACATCGTTGTTGATGGTGTTTCAAAGGGTAGCAAGGTGGTTTTCTTCTATAAGTCTACAAGCACTGATGCTGCAAAGCAAAAACTCGTTTATGCTTCTAGTGCTTCTTCACTAACAAAGGCTAGTGTAAATGGTAAGGCTTTGGAGAATGCGGTTTCTACTATCAGTTCTGGCGATACTATTAATATCGTTTCTGCTGATTATAAGAATGGTACTAAAGATGCAGGATATTTGGCTGTATTGGCATATAATGGTGTAATCGTTTCAAAAGTAGTTCTTATTAAGAACGATAAGGATACTTTGACTTACGATTTTGCAAAAGCTGGCGCTCCTGCTCAGTTGGCAAATCTCAATCGTAACAACAACAATTCTGGTAAGATTTTTGTTTACGAGAGCTCAGCCGATGGTAAGACAGATAGACATGCTCAGGATTTTAAAGGTTATACTGGTGACTCTTTAGCTATAGCAAAGGGTCTTCCTTCTGAGTGCCACGTATTCCAGAGATCTAATAGAATCACTCAGTATCTTACTTCTTACGGTATTAAGGTTTCTGCCGACAAGCAGTGGGCAATTGATGGCTTAGACGCTGATGATCAGGTACAGATATTCTATAGCACAACTGAGACTGATGAGGCTAAGAAGAATATTAAGTATGCTACAGGTGCAAGCACAGGTACTGTTGCAACATTGGGTGATAGCAAAGATGCTATCAAGAATGGTGATGTTATCAAGTCTGGCGATGTGATTACTATTACTAGCGCAACTATGACCGACAATAAGGGCAACTTGAATGGTGCTATTGCTTTTCAGGCATACAAGAATATGCTTATCGAGAAGGTAGTTATAACAAAGCGTACTGCTAGCACTGCTGCTGGTATTCAAGATGTAGCTGTTAAGGCTGCAAATGCTAATGCTACAGTTTACAACCTCGCAGGTCAGAAGGTTGGTGCAGACTACAAGGGTGTAGTTATCAAGAATGGTAAGAAGTTCGTTCAGAAGTAATTTCTGAATTAGCTTTTATGATATTTGGGCAAGACGATTTCTTTCGTCTTGCCTTTTTTTGTGCCCCTTATATATCCCCCTATATATGAAACGAAAGCATATTTTCAAAAACTATTCACCTTTTTGGACAAGTGTTTGTTACATAGTTGATTAGGGGTGAATAGTCTTTTTGTTTGGATCTGTGCGACACCTTACAGGATCGAGTGTTGGTAGAAAAGCATTATCTTCATATAGATAAAATAGGACATTCTCAGCTATACTAAAAATAAAAACATTTAAAAAAGTTCCTCCATCTTTTTGGATAAGTTATTGAAATACATTGTTTTAACTATGGAGGAACTTTTTGTTTTACATGAGTACTAACTTGGATAATTCATCCAAAGATATCTTTACCATACTATCCTTCTATGAATTATGCAGGCTATTGTCTCCAATGAGCAAAGATAATAAAATATTTTGTAGATTCCAAATGCCAGATAGCTATAAAGTCAGCTAATTTTGGCCATTTTTGAAATGGCTTTTGTAGAGTACTAA